>JBGPLH010000190.1:0-6503 GCA_041486365.1 Thermodesulfobacteriota bacterium
CTCGCCGGCGAACGTCGACACGTTGCTCCAGGCGAAGGCGCGGGACGCCGAGATCCGCCGCACGTGATCCCAGAAGGCACGCGCGTGGGTGAAGAGCTCTCCCTCGTGGGAGGGGAGCGCGACGAAGAGGGGACGATCCGGCCGGTGGGCCGCGATGGCCGCGTAGGCGGCGCGCATCCGGTAGGGATGATCGACGGGGTAGAAGATCGACTGCACCTCCACGACGCGGCGGGTGGGCGGCAGCAGGAACGGCTCGCCCCGTGGCGGAATCGCGTCGTCGTCGAGGTAACGCGCCCCGAAGGTGTTCGCGTGCAGGCGGCGGATCGAGCAGTCGATCCCGAAGCCGCGCTGCTCGATCATGCGCGCCACCTCCGCGTCCATGTGCCACCATCCCGCCACGTAGACGCGCGGGCGGATCCCGGCGCGTGAGAACCAGGCGAGCTCCCGATCCATCTGCGCGGCCGCGAGATCGTGCCGGGGGTTCAGGTGGCTCACCGGGACGAGCCACGTCGGGCGCCCGTCCCGCGTCGGCCCCGGGATGACGCCGTCCCGTCCGAAGTGCGCCCGGAAGGCCGCCCGCGAGGCCGCCTCGTCGGATCTCATCTCGTAGAAGTGGCCGTGGTAGCCCGCCTCCGCGTGCTCGAGAAGGCGCGCGATGCGCTCGGCGACCGCGTCCTCGCTGGTCCCGCCGCGATCCATCTGCACGCGCACCTTGGGGCACTCCGGCGTGAGGAGGCAGAGGGTGGGACGGGCGCCGGTGGCGCGGTGGAACGCGGAGACGAAGGCGAGCAGGCGATCGAAGCTCGGCGCTTCCGCGACGCGCTCCGTGTGGAAGACGAAGTTCACGCGCACGGGCTCGGCGCGCTCGACGGGGCGCTCGGGTCGGACGCGGTCGAGCAGGCTGTCCCGGAGGTAGCCGGCGCGCCGCGCGAGGTTCACGGCCGGCGATGACGAGGGAACGCCCACCAAGGATTCCTCCCGGCCGGGATCGCGGAAATGGCCCGGAATCGGCCTGTTAGGTACCACAGGGAGGGGGGTGGCGCAACGAATCCGGCAACGCCCCCTTCGACGCGAAGACGTCGAGCGTGTTGGAGACGAACACGCGTGCGCCCGTCCCGCGGAAGAGGGCGGCGGCGGCGCGGGTGTACCCGCGCTTCGCAGCGGCGAGGCTTCGGTTGCGACTCCCCGCCACGCTCTCGATGGGCGAGAGCACGTGGAAGGCGGTTTCGCGGAAGCCGCTCCGCGCGAGCATGCGCGCGAGCGTCCCGCGCGAGAACTGGACCAGATGATGCTTCGCCTCGAGCAGGTGCTTGCGCGGGCGCCGGAAGCGGGGCAGGAACGCGAGCGCGCGCTTGGCGTGGGCGTAGGGGAGGTGAAAGGCGATGTTGGGCGTCTGCACGAAGAGGACTCCGTCCTCCGCGAGGAACTCCGCCGCAGCAGCGAGCACGGGCCCGGGATCGGGGAGGTGCTCGATCACGTCCCAGAGCGTGATCGCGTGAAAGAACCCCTTCGGGTAGCCGGCGTCCTCGACGCGCCCCTGCGTGACGTTGGGCAGCCCCAGTTTCTCCCGCGCGAAGCGCACCGCCTGCGGGGAGAGCTCCCGTCCCCAGGGCTCGAAACCCCGGGCGGCGGCGCGGTGGAGGAAGTATCCCTTGCCGCAGCCCACGTCGAGAATTCGGCGTCCACGGGCGCCCTCCGCGCCCGGCGCGAGAAGCGACAGCACCTCCTCGTAGACGCCTCCGCGCGCCGTGTCCCAGTAGAAGTCCTCCCGGTCGATCTTCTCCGGCTTCGGCTCCTTCCAGAAGGTCTCGGCGATCGTCTCCTCGAGATCGGTGTAGATCAGGCCGCAGCCGCCGCAGCGGACGATATCCACCTCCTGCTCGCGCCAGACCGGTTTTCCCGAGGTCTCGCCGCAGAGCACGCACTTTTTCACGGCCGGCATGGCGCAGGGTGTAACACCCCTCCGCCGCGCTCACAAGACCCGCACCGCCGGCCGGTCAAGCCGCGCGCGGACTTGGACGATAGGTAGATACAAGAAGAGGTTGGGGAGGCCCGGTCAGGGCGCTCCGGGCGAGGGCGTGGACCCTCCCGGCGCGCTCCGCCGCTTGTGGTCCGGGCCCGGTGGGAGGGGATCGCGCATGACGGCGCACGTGAAGGGAGTCGTGCTCAAGACACGGATGGACTATGTGCAGAAGTTCTTCGGGCCCGCGGGTTACTCCAGGCTGATCGCGTCCCTGTCGCCGGAGGCGCGGGCCGCGCTCGAGCACGGTGTCCTCATCTCATCCTGGTACCCGGTCTCGCTCTCCGTGGAGATGCTCCTCGCCATCGACGAACTCTTCGGCAAGGGAGATCTCGATCTCTGTCGCGTGATGGGAAATCACTCGGCCCGCATCGGCCTTTCCAGCGTGTACGAGTCCTTCGGAAAAGAACGGGACGCCCATTTCGCCAACCGGATGACGCCGGTGATGTGGAAGCAGTACTACGACGCCGGCGAGATGCAGACCGAGACCACCGGCGAGGGGAAGGCGATCGTCCGTCTCCGCGATTTCCCCGAACCCCACCGGGCGCTCTGCATGGGCACCCTGGGCTGGCTCGAGACGGCCAACGAAATCTGGGGCGTTCGAGGCGCCCGGGTGAAGGAAACGAAGTGCCGGACTCTCGGCGATTCCTATTGTGAATTCCTCATCGAGAGAGCGAGCCAGAAGGCGCCCTGAGGCGTCCACCCCCGGCGGCGAGAGCCGCCCGCCGATCAATCGAAGTAGCCCAGCGCCTCCAGCCGCTCCTCGATCACCTTCTGCTCCTCCTCCGAGTACTGGTACTCCTCACGCGCCGGACCGCCCTGCACGTCGATGCGCTGGATCCGGTGCGCCGCGTTGAACTCCTCCGTGAAGGCCGCGAGCAGCACCTTACCGTCCATGTCGCTCGGGATGGGGCGGCCCAGGGCGTAGAGGATCGTCGGCGCCAGATCGACTATCTCCGCTCCGGTGATCCGGTCGCCCTGCTTCACGCCGGGCCCGGCCGCGAGGAAGATTCCGTCCATCGCGTGGACCCCGGTCAGCGACTTCACGACGAGCGGGGTGACCACCGAGGGCCGATCGAAGAAGTAGTTGCTCGGGATGAACTCCGGGTTCACCTCGAAAATCACGTCGGGGATCTGCTCGAGCACGCCCTCCCGGAAGAGATCCTCCCGCCGCCAGGCGTTGCGGATCACCGCCCGGTCTTCGCCGTCCCGGAGCGGTCGGAGCGCCTCGAGGATCGCGTCCCGCAGCGCCTCGTACTCGCCGCCCGGCATCACGATGCCGCCGGGCTCCCGCCCCGAGAGGCTCACGCGGATCCCGCCGAAGGGCGTGTACATCTGGACCCCGAAGGCCTTCGTCTGCTTCCAGTCGATCGGCGTGGCGAGCGCGGCCTTGAGCTGCTGCGCCTTCTCGGGCGCGACGCGCTTGAGGAAGCTCTTCACGCGCCGGATCACGGGCTCGGGCAGGAGGCTTCGCAGCAGGCTCTGCGACGCGGCCACGCCCTTCTCGGCCACGGTCTGGAGCAGCCCGGTCTTCTTCAGCAGGACGTTGATGTGGAACTTCAACGTCGGGTGCGCGCGGAACCCGTGGTCGGAGGCGAAGAACACCTGCGCCTCGGGTGCCGCGGCGAGGTAGCCCTCGATGGCCTGATCCAGCATGCGGAGGTGGCGGATCGTCTCCCGGACGTGCCTGTTCTCCTCGCTGAAGCCGGGCGATTTCGGATCCACGCTCGACCAGTAGAGGTGCTGGATCCGGTCCATGCCCGTGTAGGTGACCATGAAGACGTCGGGCCGGCGTTGCCTGAGCAGCCGCGTGGCCGCCTCCGTGCGCCGCTCGGTCACGTCGTGCAGATCCGCCCAGAACTTGTCCGCGTCCACCTCCTGGTCCGCCCGCAGGAAGCCGTAGGCGTTGTTCTCGATGCGCACGTCGATCCGGTAGCCCTCCAGCTCCCGGGCCAGCTCCGGGGGGTACGTGAAGTTGGGACTCCCCGGCGGCGTGAGCAGGCACGTGATCATGAATCCGTTCACGGGGTAGGGCGGGTAGGTCACGGGGACGTTGATCAGACCGACCGTGTGCCCGAGGTCGGAGAGGTACTGCCAGATCGTCTGGCCCTGGATGCTCGTCGAGTTCACGAAACCGCGCGTGACGGAGGGCAGGGAGAAGCCGAAGACGCCGTGCCTGCCGGGGGACTTGCCGGTCTGAAGGCTCGTCCAGGCGGCGGAGGTGAGGGGCGGAATCGTGGACCGCAGCGCGCCCGTGACGCCCTGCCCGATCAGGCGGCGCATGGCGGGCGCGTGGCCCTCGGCCAGATAGTGATCGAGCAGCGCCCAGGTGCCGCCGTCGATTCCTATGATGAGGATCTTCGTGCCTTCGGCGGCCATCTATTCTCCGTGCTCGCGGGGTTTTTCCTGGACGGAGCGTCCCCAGAGTCCCGCGCGAGATGCGGGTCGACCATGCCTCGGGGGCAGGGCGCTTCATTATAGATTGGGTCGGAAGAGCGTCAACACGGACGGGCCGGGGGAAGGGAGGCCCGGACTCAGCGCCGCGCCTCCAGGAGCCGCCGGTAGAGGTCCAGGTACTTCTGGAACACCACGTCCACGTGCAGGTTCTCCATGGCCCAGGCGTGCGCGCGCCGGCCCATGGCGCGCGCGGCCTCGGGATCGTCGAGCACGCGCGCGATCTTCTCCGCGAGGTCCTGCGGATCTCCCACCTTGGCGAGAAGCCCCGTGTCACCGTCGCGGATCAGCTCGGCGGCGCCGGTGCTCGCGGTCGCGACCACGGGGCGCGCCATCATCATCGCCTCGCCCACCACGTGCGGGCACGATTCGACCCTGCTCGGCAGCACCTTCACCGATGCGCGGCCGAGGATCGCCGGAAGCGTGTCGTGGGGGATGGTGCCGAGGAACTCCACGCGGTCGGAGATCCCCAGATCCGCGCAGAGCGCCTTCATCGCTTCCATCAGAGGACCGCCGCCCACCTGCACGTGATGGAAAGCGATCCCCTTCTTCGCCAGGATCCCGAGGGCGCGCAGGAGCGTCTGCGGATCGCCGAGGGGGTAGAGCCCCTTCACCGTCACGAGGAGCCCGGCCTCGGGCTCCTCCGCGGGCGGTGAGAAGATCGCGGGGTCCACCTCGCTCCAGATGTGCCCGTCGACCCGGAGCCCCTTGGCGCGCAGGTGATCGGCCAGGCCGGCGCTGTTGGCAAGCGTCACCGCGCGGGCGTTCATGCGCTTCTTCAGATCGAGAAGCGCGCGCGGCGCGTAATCCCAGCCGTCGGTCCCGCGGTAGACCATGATCCACGGCTTGTCCCGGAGGGGGCCGGGGAAGAGGACGAGCGCGGTGTTCCAGAGGGTCCAGCCCTGCGCTTCGACCAGGTCGCAGTCCGCGAGCGCCTCGCGCAGAAGGCGCTTCATCGCCAGGACGTCGCGAATCTTCTCGAGGGGCGTTCCGCCCACCCGCGCGACGGCCTCGTAGCGCGTGATCTCCGGCGCGAAGAAGGCCTCGTCGTTCGCCTGCCGGGGGGCGCGGGTGGCGTAGGTCACGATCCGGGAGGAGACACCGCGAGATGCCAGCCAGCGGTGCTTGGCCCAGACCGTCTCCCCCAGGCCGCCCGGATCGGGCGGGAGGAGGGCGGGGACGACACCGATCTTCATGGCGTCCCGGGAGAGACGAGCGCGCGAAGGCGTGCCTCCAGGCGGGCCGAGAGCGTGTTCCAGGAGAACGAGAGGGCGTTCTTGCGGGCCGCCTCTCCCATCGCGCGCCGGCGGGAATCGTCCCGCAGGAGCTCCACGGCGCAGGCCGCGAGCCGCTCGATGTCCCCCGCCGGCGCGAGGAGCCCCGTCACGCCGTCGGTCACGACCTCCGGGATGCTCTGCGAATCGAATGCGACCGAGGGCGTTCCGCAGGCCGCCGCCTCCACGAAGGTCATCCCGAAGGTCTCGTCGCGCGCGCCCGAGATGAAGAGATCCGCCGTCGCGTAGAGGGACGGGACGATCTCGCCGTACACGTCCCGGAACAGGAACGCGCTCCCGGCGAGGCCTTCCTCCGCGACGTAGGCCCGGAGGCGCTTCACGTAGGCAGGGCTCTCGTGGCGGGCGAAGCACAGGAGCGTGGCCTCCGGGATCTCGCTCCGGATGATCCGGAAGGCCCGCAGGAGATCCAGAGCCCCCTTGTGCTCCGTGTAACGGCCGATGTGCAGGAGCAGCGGCGCTTTCCCGCGGAGCGCGGGGACGCGGCGCGACGGGTGGAAGAGCTCCGCGTCGACGCCGTTGGGGAGGACCTCCGAGCGAACCCCCACGGCCGAAAGCTCCTCCGCGCAGTACGCGCTCACCGAGAGGACGAGATCCGCGTCCCGCACATGGCGGTGAATCGTGGCGCGGTTGCGGATCCGGGCCTCCCGCGCGGCCCCCTCGTAGTGCTCCGGGTTCGCCACGCCGTGGTAGGTGTAGACGACCTTGTATCGCCGCCGGCCGCGGCCGTGGAGGGC
>JBGPLH010000191.1:0-6493 GCA_041486365.1 Thermodesulfobacteriota bacterium
CCGGCGTGCGACCACCTTCCCCTCCGCCGCGAGCTTGCGCAGGTGCTGGATCACCGACTGCTCCGCCGCGGGGTGAAGCACGGCCGGCACGTCC
This sequence comes from Thermodesulfobacteriota bacterium, assembly GCA_041486365.1. Classification (GTDB taxonomy): domain Bacteria; phylum JAUYMQ01; class JAUYMQ01; order JAUYMQ01; family JAUYMQ01; genus JBGPLH01. The sequence continues at coordinate 95 of JBGPLH010000191.1, forward strand.
ACGTAGAGCGCCTCGACGATCCGCCAGGGCTCGGCGAGGCCACGCGATACGGCATCGAGCACCTGCTGTTCTCGCCATCGCCGGTGGGTGACGTACTCCTCGATCTTCGCGCGCCCGTCCTCGACGACGGGGCCGTGTCCCGGATACAGCCAGGCGAGGTCCCGCGAGAGGAGCTTCTCGAGCGACGCGAGATAGTCGGCCATGTCGCCGCCCTCGAGCGGGATGACGACGGTGCCCATGCCGAGGACGAGATCGCCCGTGAAGACGGCCCGCTCCTCCCGGAGCTGGAAGACGACGTGATCGTTGGCATGGCCCGGGGTGTAGATCGCCTCGAGGGTGCAGCCGTCGGTGGTGAAGACCTGGCCGTCCACGAGAGGCGAGAAGGGGACGTCGAAGAGCTCCTCTCCCGACGCCCGCGGCATCTTGTGGAACTCGGCGTCGGGGGAGATCCGGCGAATCGTTTCGTGGCCGCCGAGGTGATCGGGATGGCCGTGCGTGACGAGCACGGTGCGGGGAGCCGGAAGCGCGGCCTCCTCCAGCGCGGCGCGCAGGATGTCCTCGTAGACGGGGACCCCGGAGCCGGTGTCGATCAGGATCGGCTCCTGCGTTCCCACGAGCCAGGTGTTCGTCCCGGGCCCGGTCATCACGCCGGGGTTCTGCCCGAGCACGACACGCACCCGCTCGCTCAGCGTCTCGATGAAGCGGCCCATGGGCTCTCCGCGTGATGGCAGCGTGAGCGGAAGGTTCCACAGGGACGGGGGGTTGTCAACGCGCGGCGCGAGTTGTCCGGGGCCGGAGACCGCGCTCGGAAAAAGAGAGAAGGCGGCGGGAGCGAAATCCCGCCGCCTTCCGTTCAACCCCACCCGCGAGCGGGCAGGCCGTTCTTACTTCTTGGGGCCGTGGCCGTTGCCGTTGCCGGTGCTGCCACCCGGCGTGCCACCGGTCCCTGGCGGCGTGTTGCCGCAGGCGTTGCCCTGGCCCTTCTTCTTCCCCTGGCCCTGGTCGTGCGGCACGGAGATCTGGACGGACCCGAGGCTCGAGTTGCCGGAGGCGTCGGTAGCATCGTAGATCGCCGTGTACACGCGGCCGGTGCAGGGACCCTGCCGCTCGGCACGGAGCAGGAACATCCGATCGTCGGTGCCGACGTCGGCGTCCTGGATGTCGCCGACGGTGTTGCCGTCACCGATGCTGTTGTCCGGCTCGTTGCTCGTGATCGAGTCGAGCGTCACGACAGGATCCGGATCGCAGGTGTCGGTCACCGACAGGCCGACGGTGATCTTGTGCAGCTTGTGATTGGGCGGCCAGAGGGACGTCGGGCTGGCCTCGGCGAGAATGACCGGCGGCGTCGTGTCCTGCACGGTGACGTCGACGGTATCCATCGCGATCGTCTGAGCCTGGGTGACCATGTCGGTCTGCGTGACGGTGAGGGTCACGGTCGTGGTGCCGAGCGGGAAGTCGCCCGTCGGCGTCAGGATCGTCGGGTCGTCGAAGGCGACGCCCGGCGCGGTCCACAGATACGTGATGTCCGTTCCGACGGAGGACAGGGTGCCGTTCAGGGTGATGGGTGTGCCCGAGCTCGAGGCGCATTCGACGAGGATATCCTCGCCCGCGTTGGCGACGAGCGGGGCCGGTGCCTGAGCTCGCGCCGCGCCCGCGTGAAACAGAGCGAGGCTCGCGACCAACGCGCAGGCCAGTGTTCTGGTGGCAAGCTTCAACATGATTGAACCCCCTTACAAAGGATGGGTTGTGCGAGCCCGCGGAGCGGGCCTGGTCTGCCGGTAGGAGCGCCGTGCCCGACCCGAGTCCCCTATCGGGTATTCACCCCGGCTCCGGGACGTCGGATGCGACTCATTATGCATCTTGAGAAGCAATTGTCGTGCCGTCGCTCGGGGGCCCCGATGGGCGCACCCACTCGCGCCGCGGGAGTGCAGACTGCGGCTCGGAAACGCGCGATTTCACTTTCGTAACCCGGACCGCGAGAAATGTAATCTATTGAGCGCGTGTGCGCCGATGGGGCTTCGAGACTCCGGGCTCCGGCGCCAGGCCCCTCGGGAAGCTCGGGGGGCACCGGGGACGCCGGGGCCGAGAGCATCTACAATGAGGATGGCCCCAGGAGCGGAGATGAGAAAGGCCATATGGATCCCGATGGGTGACTTCCGGCTGGAGGGTGAGATCCACCTGCCGGAAGGGGTCCCGCGCGCGCTCGCCGCGGTGATCGCGCACCCGCATCCGCAGTATGGCGGTGACATGGACAACAACGTCGTCGCCGGCGTCTTCGAAGGGCTCGCCGGCCGGGGGCGCGCCGTGCTGCGCTTCAACTTTCGCGGCGTGGGACGCAGCGGCGGGACCCTGGGCGAAGGAGAGACGGAGGACATCGAGGCGGCGGTGGAGGTCCTCGCGACGGCGGCTGGTCTGGCGCGGCGCGAAGTCGCGGTCGCCGGCTACTCCTACGGCGCCGCGATGGGCGCCGCCTGCGTGGCGCGGGGCGCCGAGGCCGCCGGGTGGATCGGGATCGCTCCGCCCATCGCCATCGTCGATCTCTCCGGCCTCGCGCGATGCGGGCGCCCCGCGTATCTCGTCTGCGGCGATGCCGACGATTACTGTCCCGCGGCTCTCGCCGAGGAGCTCATCGGGCGGTGCGCGCCGCCGAAGGGACTGGCGATCGTGCCCGGGGCCGATCACTTCTTCGGAGGCTTCGAGGAAGCGGTTGCCGCGCAGTTGGAACTATTCCTCACGGAGGCCGCGCGGGCTGAAACGATATGACCTCGTGTTCCGCGCGTAGCGGGCCCAATCGACCTCGATGAGTCGGCCCTCTTTGTTTGACGCTCCCCGAACCCGGTGCTATCCTGCCGCGCGTGAAAACGGCGGACCTTCCGGATCTCGTCGGGCCTTCATCCGCGCCCTCCAGCGCGGCCGCCCTTGATCTCTCGGTCGTCATTCCCGTTTACAACGAGGCGGAGAACCTGGAGGCGCTCCACGAGCGGCTGCACGCGGTGCTCCCGCGCCTGGGGCTCTCCTACGAGATACTGTTCATCGACGACGGCTCGGTCGACCCCAGCCCCGAGATCCTGCGCAAGCTCCTGTCGATCGATCCGCACGTGCGCGTGGTCACCTTCGCGCGCAACGCCGGGCAGTCGGCCGCCTTCGACGCGGGCTTCCGCCGCGCGCGGGGCGGGATCGTCCTCACGCTGGACGCCGATCTGCAGAACGACCCCGCCGACATCCCGAAGATCCTCGAGGAGATGAAGCGCTTCGACGTGGTCTGCGGCTGGCGGACGAAGCGCAATGACACCTGGGTTCGCCGTGTCTCCTCGAAGATCGCCAACGGCGTTCGCAACCGTCTCTCCAACGAGACGATCCGCGACACCGGCTGCTCGCTGAAGGGTTACCGCCGAGAGCACCTCGCCCGCCTCAAGCTCTACGACGGGATGCATCGGTTCCTGCCAACCCTCCTCCGGATGGAAGGGTGCACGGTCACCGAGATCCCCGTCTCCCACCACCCGCGGCGCGCCGGCGTCTCCAAGTATGGGATCGGCAACCGCGTGTTCCGGTCCTTCCGGGATCTCCTCGCGGTGCGCTGGATGAAAGCGCGCCATCTGGACTACCGAATCCGCTCCGACGAAGGGGGCGCGGCCTGAACCGGGTCGGGGGAGTGCGATGTCCGAGATCCCGAACGTCTGGCTGATCATCGGCTTCACGGGGCAGGCCGCGTTCTCCGCGCGCTTCCTCGTGCAGTGGATCGTCTCCGAGGCCCGGCGCGAGAGCGTCATCCCCATCCAGTTCTGGTACCTCAGCCTCGTTGGCGGGGCGATCCTCTTCGTTTACGCCATCCACCGCCGCGATCCCGTCTTCATCCTGGGGCAGGGGGCCGGCCTTCTCGTGTACGCCCGAAATCTCGTCCTGATCTGGCAGCGCCGCAAGGCGATCGTCGCGGGTCCGCGCTAGCCCGGGCGACCTTCGCGATGGCGGCGCGCCGCCGCGCTCATCCCGCTTGTGTGGCGGCACGCCCGGTGCGCTCCGGACGCGTTGACATCAGGGGCAACGTTGATACCATGAGCGGGGCCTCCGAGAATGTCGGCCCGCGCTACGTCACAACGGCCCTCGCGTCGCGAGGGATCTTTTCCCGCACATCGAAAGGCATTTCCCCGATGAGCCAGTCGGGCTGGACGCCCTCCAAGCCGATCTCCGCATTCTTCGCCGGGTGGCGGGAAATGCATGTCCGCCAGCTTATGCGCGCCGACGCGAATCCCAACACGCTCACCTCGATCGGCCTCGGGATCAACCTGATCGCGGCCGTCGGGCTCGCGGAGGGTTACCACCGCAGCGCGGCGGCGGTCCTCTTCCTCGCGGGGATGTTCGACGTGCTGGACGGCGCCTACGCGCGGCGTGCGGGAAAGGTGACCCGCTTCGGCGCCTTCTACGACTCGACGATCGACCGCTACTCCGACATCGTGATCCTCGGGGGCATCCTCTATTACTACGCGTTCGGATCCGGGGACGGGCTCGATTCCGTGTCCCGGAAGCTCTACGTCGTGGTCACGATCCTGGCCCTCACGGGGATGCTGCTCACGAGCTACGTTCGGGCCCGCGCCGAGAACATCATCCCCGACTGCCACGTGGGCTTCCTGGAGCGCGCCGAGCGGACCGTGCTCTTGATCATCGTGGCGGCCTCGAATCACGTGTACATCGGGATGTGGCTCATTGCGGTCCTGGGCCAGCTCACCGTCCTGCGCCGCGTGATCCACTTCCGCGCGGAGTTGCACCGGCTCGATCGGGAGGAGCAGGCGGCGAGGGCGGCACCCGAGGGGCCGGCGGAGGCGGCGGCCGAGGAGGCGCGCACGAGCACCTCCTTCCAGCACGCCGTCCTCAACTGGATCTTCTTCAACTTCCCGAGGCGGACCTGGCAGTGGGATGTCTGCTGCGCCATCGTCATCCTGACCTGCCTCTTCCCGCCCTTCGAGGGACCCGCGACGGGGTGATCGACCGTGCCCGCCGACCGTGAGATCGCGATCCTCGAAAAGCCCCTTTCGCCATGGACGTGGGCGAAGATGGCGGTCCTCTCGGCACTCGCCTGGATCGCCGTCGTCGTCAACACTTTCGTCTTCTCCATTCTCACCATCCTCGTCTGTCTGTTCGACAGGAGCGGCTGCCTCGCGCACGCGTGGTGCGCACGCGACTGGGCCCGATCGCTCCTCTTTATGAGCGGTGTGAAGTTGCGCGTGAAGGGCCTGGAGCAACTCGACCCGCGCCGCGCCTACGTGCTCACGGCCAATCATCTGAGCCTCTTCGACATCCTCGTCCTGCTGGCCGGCCTGCCGATCCAGTTCCGGTGGATGGCCAAGAAGGAAGTCTTCGCGATCCCCTTCATGGGGTGGGCGATGACCCGGGTCGGCTACGTGAGCATCGACCGGGAGAACAAGGAAAAGGCCTGGGCGCATCTGTACCAGGCGAAGGGGAAGCTCGAGGAGGGGTACTCGTTGATGTTCTTCCCGGAGGGCACGCGCAGCCCGGACGGCGAGATGAAACGCTTCAAGTCGGGCGCCTTCGTGCTCGCGCTCCACGCCGGGGTGCCCGTCGTGCCCATCTCGATCGTCGGGACCCGGGAGATCATGCCGAAGAGACGCCGCCTCTTTCATCCCGGGACGGTGGACCTCGTGATCAGCCCGCCGATCGAGCCGGCCGGTTTCAGCCTGGAGCGCAAGGAGGAGTACGCGCAGGTGGTGCGCGGCCAGATCGCCGTCCAGCTGGAGAAGACTCGCCTGGAGCGGGAGGCCCGGCGCGCGGCCGGCGAGCCCCGCTGAAGGACCCAGGGTGGATCCCTCCCGAGCCCATTCTGACCGGGGCCGGAAAGTTTCCCCCGGATCTGCAGAGTCTCCGGCAGGCTGGGCCGGGGTTTTTTTCATCCCGGCTCGAATGCCACGGGGAGTCCGGGGTCAGAGGCCCCCATTTCGACCCGGGTGGCGGGTCGGGAGGAGACCAGAGAGCAGGGAGTGGAAAAGGGGCAACGAGGCCGTTGACAGTCCCTGGCGAATGCGGTATCAATCCCCCGCGCCGGTCGAGAAGTTGCCTGAAAACAGGTGACATTCCCCGATCGGTTTTCATCACCTGGGCCCCGGAACATCCGCCCGCGAGGGCTCGAACACGGTGTTCGGGCCGTTTTCTTCCGCCCAGGTCCCGTCGTCCACGCAAGGCCATGGATCCGTCCGACCTGTTTCCACTCACGCCTCATGAGTCCTCCTGTGATCAGGGGGAGCATTCCTTCATTTCCGTTATCATCCCTGCCCTGAACGAGAGGGAGTCGATCGGACTCGTCCTTCGCGATCTGCCGCGCTCGCATGTGAGGCAGGTGATCGTGGTCGACAACGGTTGCACGGACGACACGCCCGCCATCGCGGCGCG
>JBGPLH010000192.1:0-6476 GCA_041486365.1 Thermodesulfobacteriota bacterium
GACGCGGATTTCCGCAAGCCCAAGCAGCACCGGGTCTTCGGCCTGAAGAGCGGCCCGGGCCTCGTGGAGGCCCTCGTCGGCGAGGCCGAGCTGGACGCGGTGATCCAGCCCACGCGGGTGAAGAACCTGTCGGTGATCGCGCGCGGTTCCAACCCGCCGAATCCGGCCGAACTGCTCGACTCGGACCGGATGCGCGAGGTGGTGCGGCAGCTACGCGAACGCTTCGATCTGGTGATCTTCGACTCGCCCCCCGTGGGGTCCGTGAGCGACGCGCTGATCCTCGCGGCCCAGGTGGACGGCACGGTCCTGGTCGTGGAGGCGGGAAAGTTCGAGGCGGGATTCGTGCTGCGCGCCAAGGAGCAGATCGAGAAGGCCCAGGGGCGCATTCTGGGCGTGGTGATCAACAAGACCAAGCGGGAGAGGCTCGGCTACTACTACCAGCAGTACTACGGGCACGAGCCCTCCGAGCAGGAAAGCCGTGCCTCGACGTGACGACGCCGCGCGGCCCCGACCCTGGGGCGAGGACCCCGCGCCCGCGATCCGGGCCGCGCTGGCGGGCGCCCTCGTCCTCGTCCTCGGCGCCGCGCTGCTGAGTCACGGCGCCGTGACGCCCGCGCCCCGCGCGGCATGCGTCGCGGCCCTCGGCGCGCTCGCGACGGCGACACTCTTCTTCGGACCTCGGCTCCTGGACGGCGCGCGTCTCGCGGTGGGCCCCTCCGGGGGCGCCGTCGCCGCGCTCCTCGTCCTCGCCGCCATCGGCGCGGCCATCGCGCCCTACACCCACGCGGCCCTGGAGCGCCTCTCGGTCCTGGCCGGCGCCGGCGCGGTGTACCTCATCACCTCCCTCGCCGGGACCACGCGCGGAGCGTTGCGCGGGCTCCGGCTCGGAGCGCTCCTGCTCGCGGGGGCCGCGGCGGCGGACGCGCTGGCCGATCATCTGCGGGGAACCCCGGTCTCCGGCGGTCCCTTCGTGAACCCGAATCACCTCGCGGCCCTGCTGGCCGCGTCGCTTCCCCTCGCGCTGGCGGCGGAGGCCATCCGCTGCGGCGAGGATCGCTCACCCCTGGCGTCGCTGGTCCACCTCGCGATCGCGGGCCTGTGCCTCGCCGGTCTCCTCGTCACGCGATCGCGCGGCGGGATCCTGGCGTCCGGTGTGGGCCTCGTCGCGACGGCGGTCCTGATCCTCCCGCGCGTGATCCCGGCCCGGGGCGAGCGCCGGCGGGCGAGAAGGATCTTCCCGGCGATGGCGGCCGCCGCCCTGCTCTTCGCGGGCTTGGTCCTCGCGCTCGGATCCGCCCCGGGCAGGAGCGCGCTCGCGCGGTTTCGGCCCGCGCCCGACCACTCGGAATCCTCGGCGGGGCTTCGCCTGTCCATCTGGAGCAGCACGCTGCGTGCCGTGGCGGAGGGCGGCCCGGTGGGCTGGGGACTGGGGAGCTTCCGGTTCGTCTATCCCGCCTACCGCGGCGCGGACATCCCCTACGGCGTCTCGCACGCGCACAACGACTGGCTGGAGGGAACTCTGGAGCTTGGCTGGGCCTTTCCGGCCTTAGCACTCGGGGCCGGCGTGATCGTCGGGCGCCGGGCCGCGATCACGGCCCGCGGGCGCCGCACGCGCCTGGCGGCAGGGACTGCGGCGGGCGCGGGCGCGGGGCTCGCGGCGCTCGCGGTCCACGCGGCCGTGGATTTCCCGCTCCAGGTCCCTTTCCTGATCTGGTTCGCGGCGCTGCTGGCGGGGCTCGTCTCGGCTTCCGCCCGGATCCCGACACCGGGGAGGGTGGTGTCGGCCCGCGGGATCGTCCTGGACGCATGGCCCGCGGCCGCGGTGGCGGCGATGGCCGCGTTGATCATCAGCGCGGCGGGTTTCCGGGAGGTTCGCGCCGGGACGGCCATGAGAAACGCGGATCGCGCGGCGGAGGGGCTGGAGGCCCGGCGGGCGGTGTCGGAATCGCGGCGGGCCGTCGGCGTGGATCCGGGCTCGGCGGAAGCCCATGCGGCGCTCGCGCGGGCGCTCGTGCTTTCCGCCGCCGAGGGCGGAGGAGGGAAGCCATCGCTTCGGGCCGCGGCGGCATCGCTCGAGCGTGCGTCGACGTTGAACCCGCGGGATACGGACATGTGGATCGAGCTGGCCCGCGTGCGGGAGGCCCTCGGGGAACCCGCGGCGGCCGACGGCGCCTACGCGCGGGCCGCGCGGCTGGACCCCCGCTCGGGGATGGCGCTGGAGGCACGCGCGGATTTCCTGCTTCGGACGGGGCACCGGGAAGAGGCCCTGCGGGTCCTGCGGGCCTCCGCGGAGTCGGACGCACGCGCGCTTCCGAGAATCCTCACGTCGCTCTGGGGAACGACAGGCAAGCCCGCGCTGCTCCGGGCGGCGACGCCCGGGACGGTGCGCGATCTCGTGCTGCTCGGAGATTTTCTCGAGACCAAGGGCCGCGTGCCCGAGGCGCGCGCGGCCTTCGAGGACGCGGAATCCATCGCGCCGAAAGATCCGCTTCCGGCCGCGCGCAAGGCGGCGCTCCTCCTGCGCCGCGGCAGCCCGGAGGACGCCCTCGGCGCGGTACGGGCAGCCATCGGCCGGGGGGCGGACTCCGCGTCGCTTCGGATCTCGCTCGCGGCATCGCTCGCGGCGACGGGAAACCGGGTGAGCGCGGCCCGGGAGTACGAGCGCCTCGTGGCGGAGCCCGAGGTGCGAAAGCAGGCGGTGGAAGCCCTGGCGGATCTCTACGCCCGCGCGGGTGATCGCGGGAGGCTCGTGGGGCTGCGCGAGAAGGTCGCGCGCATGTCGCCCGGCGATCCCTCGGCGCGCGTCGCGCTCGCGCGGGCCTATCGCGCCGCGGGGCGCTGGCCCGCGGCCGTCGAGACCTGCCGGTCGGTCCTGGCGGACGATCCCGGGATGGCCGCATGCCGCTACCTGCTGGCCGATCTCTACGCCGAGCGGGGCCTGGCGGCGGCGGCGGAGATGACGCTCCAGACGAGGCTCTCGCAGAGCCCCGGGGATATCGCCGCGCTCACGCGGCTGGCGCGGCTGTACGCGGCGGAGGGAAGGCACGCCGAGGCGCGATCGCGTTACCGGCGCGTCCTCGCCATCGAGCCGGGCAACGCCGAGGCGCGCGCCGCCCTTGCGCGGCGCGCGAAGCCCGGGCGGCACGGCGACAGGACCGGGGGAGACACGACGTGAACGGATCTTCGGAGCGCCCCTTCCCGCTGGCGGCCATCGCCGTCCTCGCCATCGGCATCCTCATGCTCGGATGGATCGCCGGGGGGACCGACGATGAGCTGCCCCTCGCCATGGTCGTCGCGGGCCTGGGGGCCCTGGCCGGCGTCATCGGGATCGTGACGCTGGCGCGGGAGGAGGATACCCGGTTCCTCTGCGCGATCTTCCTCCTGGGGATCGGCATCCGGTGCGTGATCGCGCTCGTGAACCACACGCTGCTCCCCCCCGGTTTCTTCGCCTACGACGACGGCCGATACAACGAAGTGGGGATGCAGCTCGCCGCCTACTGGCGCCACGAGGGTCCCTACCCGGAGTACATCGCCCATTCGAATCAGATCGGCTGGTTCTGGCTGAACGGCGCGATCACGTGGCTCTTCGGCTTCGTTCCCCTGGTGCCCGCCTTCGTGAACTGCGTGCTGGGACCGCTCTCGGCCCTGGTGGTCTTCGCCATCGCGCGGGCCAGCTTCGGCCGGCCCGTGGCGGTGCGCGCGGCCGCCTTCTCGATGTTCTTCCCGAGCATCGTGCTCTGGTCGAGCATCAACCTGAAGGACGCCGCGACGGTGCTCTGCATCGTGATGGTGCTGTACAACGCGCTCTCGCTGCAGCGCCGGTTCCATCCCGCGCACCTGGCGGGGCTGCTGATCTTCCTGACGCTCCTCGGAACGTTTCGCTCCTACCTGTTCATCCTGACGGGCGTCTCGGTGATCGCGAGCCTCGTGATCGGCCGGATGGGCGTGAGCCCGCGGGGGGTCTTCGTGGCGATGCTGCTCCTCGTGGCCTTCGTGGGCGTCTACCAGCGCTTCGGCTTCGGGAGGGAAGTCCTGGCGGGCGAGAGCCTCAAGGCAGCGGGCCAGATCCGGGTGGACATGGCCGAGGGCGACTCGGCCTACGCGGGCGACGCGGAGATCTCGAGCCCCATGAAGGCCATGGGATTCCTGCCGATCGGACTCTTCTATTTCCTGTTCGCGCCGGCCCCCTGGCAGATCTTCAACCTCCGCCAGGCGCTCACGTTCCCGGAGATGATTGCCTGGTACATGTTGCTCCCCGCGGTGGTGCGTGGCGCGCGCCACGCGCTGCGCACGCGCTTCCCCGCCGCCGTGGCCCTGCTCGGTCCCGGGATCGTGCTTTCGATCTCCTACGCGCTCGTCGAATCGAACCTCGGCACCGCGTACCGGCACCGCGCCCAGGTGCTGGTGATCTACCTGATCTTCGCCGCCATCGGCCTGGTGCACCGCAGGGACGAGACCGCACCGGAGGCGGCGGGCTCGGAAGCAGCCGATGCCCGAACCCTGTCCCCGACCCTCGCCGTCCGGGGTCAGGAGGCTTCATGAACATCCTCGGGCTCTCGAGCCCCATCTCCTTCAACCCGGCCGCCTGTCTCTACCGCGACGGGCGCCTCGTCGCCGCTGTGGAGGAGGAGCGCCTGATCCGCTTCAAGCAGGCGCCGCACATGGCCCCGTTCCGTGCCATCGACCACGTGCTGGCCGAGGGCGGGATCGCGCTCGCCGAGGTCGACGCCATCGCGGTCGGGCACGAGGGGCCCCACGGCTCCTTCGCCCGGGTGATCGGTGAGTTCCTGCGCGGGCGGATCCCGATCACCCGACGGGATCTCGAGCGGGAGGTCCTGTACTACCTCCACCACGCGGTGCTCTGGCGCGGGACGAAGGGCCGGCTCGTGGCGGATCCATCGAAGCTCTACATGGTGCGTCACCATCTGGCCCACGCGGCCAGCGCGTTCCTCCTCTCGGACTTCGAGGAGGCGAACATCATCTCGCTGGACGGCCGCGGCGGATTCGAATCGGGGATCCTCGCGGTGGGGCGCGGCAACCGGATCGAGATCCTCGACAGCATCCCGCTCGCGTCGTCCTGGGGACACCTCTACGAGAAGATCACGGCCAAGCTCGGCTTCCGCCCCCACTCGGACGAGGGAAAGGTGATGGGACTGGCCGCCTACGGGCAGGGCGACGTCCTTCCCTGCGTCGACTGGGACGAGCCCTTTCCCCGAATTCGCACGTCCGCCTTCCGGGCGTTCCTCGCCGATCTGCCCCAGCGGCTCCCCGACGAGCCGCTCACCGACGCGCACCGCAACCTCGCCGCGTCGCTGCAGAGCACGCTGGAGCGCGCGGTGCTCCTCATGAACCGGTATCTCGAGCGGCGGACCGGCTCCCGGAACCTCTGCCTCGCGGGCGGGATCGCGATGAACTGCTCGATGAACGGCGTGCTCTACCGCGGCCCCTACACCGACCGGATCTTCATCCAGCCGGCCTCCAGCGACAGCGGCACGGCGCTGGGCGCCGCGGCCTGGGTGCACGGGCGGCTCACGGGGCAGCGGCCCGAGGGACCCTTCGATCACGCCTACTGGGGGCCGGCCTACTCCAACGAGGCGATCGGGGAGGCGCTGCGCAAGACCAAGGTGAAGAACTACGAGCGCGTGGTCGACATCTGCGCCGTGACGGCCCGCCTCCTGGCGGAGAACCACGTGGTGGGCTGGTTCCAGGGGCGGATGGAGCTGGGCGCGCGGGCGCTCGGCGGGCGCAGCATCCTCGCCAACCCCTCCGTGCCCGGCATGCGCGATCGCGTGAACCGCGACGTGAAGTGGCGCGAGATGTGGCGCCCCTTCGCACCGTCGATCCAGGCCGAGCGCCTGGACGACTACCTGGAGGGCGCCTATCGCTCCCCCTTCATGATCCATGCGTTCCACGCCCGCGCGGACCGGCTCGACGATATCCAGGCCGCGGTGCACGTGGACGGCACGTGCAGGCCCCACGGCGTGGAGCGCGCCGCGCACCCGCGCTACTGGCAGCTCCTGGAGGAGTTCCGGAAGCTCACCGGCGTGCCGGCGCTGCTCAACACGTCCTTCAACGTGAAGGGCCAGCCCATGGTGAACACGCCGCTCGACGCGATCGCCACGTTCTATTCCTGCGGCCTCGACTACCTCGCGATCGGCGACTACCTCGTCTGGAAGTGACTCATGGGACGGACCACGGGGCTCCTCGTCCTCCTCTCGCTCGCCTCCCAGGCGCTGAGTCTCGGGATCCAGGTGGCGCTCGCCCACCGGTTCGGCGCGGGAACCGAGGTGGACGCCTACGTGGCCGCGCTCACGCTGCCGGGGCTGATGGAGGTGTTCCTGCTGGCCGCCGTGAGCCAGCTCCTGCTCCCCGCGCTGGTGCGGCGGCTCGATCGGGGTGAGCGGCAGGAAGCCTGGCGCGCGCTGGCGACGCTCGTCACGGTGCTGGGCGGCGGCTGCCTGATCCTTTCCATTCCC
>JBGPLH010000193.1:0-6437 GCA_041486365.1 Thermodesulfobacteriota bacterium
ATGGTTGTCGAGATCGTAGGTGAATGTCGTCGCCTGCGCCGTCGCAGAAACCGCGATGGCGAGGACGAGTACGGCAAGGACGGATAAGAACTTGCCTGGGATGGCCTGTCGCATGTTTGCTCCTCTCCCTTGGGGAGTGCTGTGATGGCTTGCGTCCGGAGGCGGCCTGCGTGGGCAGGCCATACCCGCGAGCCCTGCCTCCTTCTCCGTCGAACACCCTGTGGTGGAGCCCCCAGCAGGCACCCCTAAGGACCTGTAGTGGTTACTCCACAGATGTAGTGCCGGTCTGGAGAAGTGCGTGGCAAAGAAAAAGGCCGGCATACGGCTAAACTATTGAAGTATGGATTGAATCCAGTTTGACTCGGGGTGCCCCGATGAGAAGATCCTGCGGCCCGCGCCGCCCGAGCTCGGGTGTCTCCGCTGAGATTGCGGCCCCGCCCGGGGGCCTGTAGCCTGTGCCATTCTCGCCGGCCCCCGGCGGCCGCCCAGGACGCATCCCAATGGAAGATCGACTCCTCTTTCTGATCAGTTCCCCGCGCTCGGGCTCCACGCTCCTCGAGCGCATGCTCGCGTCGCATCCGGCCGTCCACGGGCGCGCCGAGCCGCATCTCATTCCCCCGCTCGCGCACCTCGGTTACTACGGCCGGGTCGACAAGGCGCCCTACGACCCGTTCATCACCCACGAGGCGGCCGAGGCCTTCGTCCGGGATCTCCCGCGCGGGGAGGCTGACTACCTCGACGCGCTCCGCGCCTGCACGGACATCCTCTACGGCCGCATGCTCGACGCGTCGGGGCGGAAGATCTTTCTCGACAAGACGCCGGCCAACGCCCTCGTCCTCCCGTTCCTCGCGAAGCTCTACCCGCGGGCGCGCTACGTCGTGCTCACGCGCCATCCGATCGCCGTCTTCACCTCCTACGCCGACTCGTTCTTCGACGGCGATTTCGAGGTCGCTAACCGGCACAACCCGATCCTCGAGCGCTACGTCCCGGCCATCGCGAAGTTCCTGCGCGAGAAGCCCGCGCCCCATGTCCACGTGCGCTACGAGGATCTCGTGGCCGATCCCGAGACGTGGATGCGTCGCATCCTCGACTTCCTCGGGCTGGCCTTCGAGCCGGGAATGATCGAGTACGGGCGGCAGGCGCCGGCGCGGGAAGGGCTGGGCGATCCGATCGGAGTGACGCGGCACACGCGCCCGGTGACGGAATCGGTGGACCGTTGGGCGGAGGAGCTGGCCGCGGACGCTCACCGACTGGAGTTCGCGCGGCGGCTCATCGCGCGCCTCGACCCGGACGATCTCGCCGTCTGGGGCTACCCGGCGGAGACGATCCTCGATCCCGTCGGCAGGGCGACCGGGGAGAAGCCACCGCGGCCCGCCTGGACGCGCTACGGGCTCCAGCGGAAAATCCTGGTGGCCATGCGCCGGAACATCCATCACAACGCCCTCGGCCGGATCCTCAAGCGCCTGCGCTTCGCCCTGGATGTCCTGCTCCGGGAGTGACGTCGCGCGCGGGAGCAGGCGCCGCCCTTGCTCCGCCCGGCGCGGAGGGGATAGGCTCAAGCGGAAAAGCGATGCCTGCTGGGAAGGGAGAGGCCATGGCGCTCGAAGTGAAGTGGGACAAGGGGGTTTGCATCCATTCCGGCAACTGCGTGAAGACGCTTCCGGCGGTCTTCAAGGTCGTGGATCGGAAGTTCGTGATCGAGCCGGACAAGGCGAGCGAGGAGGAGGTCCGGCGCACCGTGGCGGCATGCCCCTCCGGCGCGCTCGTGGTCGCGGAGAGGTAGGCTCCTCCACAGCATCGATCGCCCCGTCGACGTGGAGGCCCGGCGCCCCCGCGCGCGCAGCGAGGGCGGGCGCGCCATTGGCCGCAGGCCGGGTCGGCGGGCTAAATCTGGGCTATATGAAGAAGCGACTTCGGGAGGACGCGCAGCGATGAGCGAGGGCCGTCTGGATTCCTTCAGGACACGGGACAGCCTGTCGGTGGGGGGACGCGGGTTCGAGTTCTTCTCGCTCCCGCGGCTCGAGAAGGCCGGGTTCCCCGAGATCGCCCGGCTCCCCGTTTCGCTGCGGATCCTGCTGGAGAACCTGCTGCGGCACGAGGACGGCCGGAAGGTCACCCGCGCCGACGTCGAGACGCTCGCGCGCTGGAAGGCGGATGCCGAGCCCGACCGCGAGATCGGCTTCGCGCCGGCACGGGTGCTGCTCCAGGACTTCACCGGCGTTCCCGCCGTGGTCGATCTCGCCGCCATGCGCGAGGCGATGGTCCGCATGGGCGGCGACCCGAAGCGGATCAACCCGCTCCAGCCCGCCGACCTCGTCATCGATCACAGCGTGCAGGTGGACCGCTTCGGGGGGCCGCAGGCGTTCCGGGCGAACGTGGCCTTCGAGTACGAGCGCAACCGCGAGCGGTACGAGTTCCTCCGCTGGGGAGGGCGGGCCTTCGACAATTTCCGCGTGGTGCCGCCCGGGACCGGCATCGTCCACCAGGTGAACCTCGAGTACCTCGCCTGCGCCGTCTTCACGAAGGAGGAGAACGGCGCCGTCTTCGCCTACCCCGACACGCTCGTCGGCACCGATTCTCACACGACGATGATCAACGGCCTCGGAGTGCTGGGCTGGGGCGTCGGCGGGATCGAGGCCGAGGCAGCCATGCTCGGCCAGCCGATCTCGATGCTGATCCCGCAGGTGGTGGGCTTCCGGCTCACGGGAAAGCTGCGGCCGGGCGCGACCGCCACGGATCTCGTCCTCACCGTGACGCAGATGCTCCGGAAGAAGGGGGTCGTGGGGAAGTTCGTCGAGTTCTTCGGGCCGGGCATTGCGTCGCTGTCGGTGGCCGACCGCGCGACGATCGCGAACATGGCGCCCGAATATGGCGCCACGATCGGCTTCTTCCCGGTGGACGGGGAGACGCTGAAGTACCTCGCCTTCACCGGCCGCGAGCCGGAGCGCGTGGCGTTGGCGGAGGCCTACTACAAGGCCCAGGGACTCTTCCGCACCGCGGACACGCCGGATCCCGTCTTCAGCCATCGGATCGAGCTGGATCTCGCGGACGCGGAACCCTCGCTCGCCGGGCCGCGGCGCCCGCAGGATCGCGTGCCGCTGGCCGGATCGAAGCGCGCCTTCCGGCAGGCGCTCGCGTCGATGACGGAGGCGGAGAAGAATCCCGTGGTCGATCAGGAGGCGCTGGCGGCCTGGCTCGAGAACGGCGGTAACGGCGCCGCCGCGGGAGGAGGGCAGGCGTTGCCCGCGTCACTCGGCCCCATCGCGGCCAAGGCCCCCGTCTCCATGGACGGCGCGTCCTTCGATCTCCGCCACGGCGCCGTCGTCATCGCGGCGATCACCTCCTGCACGAACACGTCGAACCCCTCCGTCATGATGGCGGCGGGGCTCCTGGCGCGCAGCGCGGCGAAGCGCGGTCTCGGGCGCGCTCCTTGGGTGAAGACGAGCCTCGCCCCCGGCTCCCAGGTGGTGACCGAGTACCTGAAAGCGGCGGGGCTTCTCCCGGCGCTGGAGTCGCTCGGCTTCTATCTCGTCGGATACGGCTGCACGACGTGCATCGGGAACTCGGGACCGCTTCCGGAGCCCATCGCGGCGGGCGTGAAGCAGGGCTCGCTCGTCGTGGCCTCCGTGCTCTCCGGGAACCGCAACTTCGAGGGGCGGATCAATCCGGCCGTGCGCGCGAACTACCTCGCCTCTCCCCCGCTGGTGGTGGCCTACGCCATCGCGGGAACGATGGACATCGACCTCGATCAGGATCCGCTCGGCACGGACCGGACCGGCGCGCCCGTCTACCTGCGCGACGTGTGGCCCTCGGCCGAGGAGGTGACCCGCACGATGGCGGAGGGAATCCGGTCCGAGATGTACAGCCGGATCTACCGCGACGTGTTCCGCGGGGACGAGACCTGGGCGTCGCTGCCGGTGCCCGAGGGCGACCTCTACGCCTGGAGCGAGGAGTCGACCTACATCAAGTTGCCCCCCTTCTTCGAGGACATGCCCGCCGAGCCGCGGCGGCTCTCGAACGTGCGGGGCGCCCGGGTCCTCGCGCTGCTCGGCGACTCGGTGACGACCGACCACATCTCGCCGGCCGGGTCCATCGCCGCCGATTCACCGGCCGGGAAATACCTGCAGGCGCGGGGCGTGACCGTGAAGGACTTCAACTCCTACGGCGCCCGCCGGGGAAACCACGAGGTCATGGTGCGCGGCACCTTCGGGAACATCCGCCTGCGCAACCTCCTCGCCCCCGGCACGGAAGGCCCCTGGACGCTTCACCTGCCCGGGAAGGAGAAGGCGTACATCTACGACGCGGCGATGCGCTACAAGCAGGAAGGGACCCCGCTCGTCGTGATCGCGGGGCTGGAGTACGGGACCGGATCGTCCCGCGACTGGGCCGCCAAGGGGACCGCGCTGCTCGGCGTTCGCGCGGTGATCGCGAAGAGCTTCGAGCGAATTCACCGCTCGAATCTCGTGGGGATGGGCGTGCTGCCGCTCCAGTTCGAGGCGGGGCAGGATCGCGAGACGCTGGGCCTCACGGGGCTGGAGACCTTCGACATCGGCGGGATCGCCGAGGGGCTCGAGCCGGGCCGGAAGCTCGCCGTCGTCGCCCGGGGGGAAGACGGCCGCGAGAAGCGCTTCACCGCCATCGCCCGCGTGGACACCCCGAACGAAGTCGACTACTACCGGCACGGCGGCATCCTGCCCTACGTGCTGCGAACGCTGCTCGGAACGAAGGAGCGCGGAAAGGGAGCCCCATGAAATTCGGCGTCATGATCTTCCCCACCGATTACTCGATCCAGCCCGTCGAGCTGGGCCGCGCGGCCGAGGAGCGGGGATTCGAATCGGTCTGGTTCCCCGAGCACACGCACATCCCGACGTCCCGGCGGAGTCCCTGGGCCGGCGGCCCGGAACTCCCGAAGGACTACTGGCACACGCACGATCCCTTCGTCGCGCTCTCGGCCGTGGCCGCCACGACTTCGCGGATCAAGGTCGCGACGGGAATCTGCCTGATCATCGAGCGCGACCCGATCACCACCGCGAAGGAAGTGGCGAGCCTCGACCTCATCTCCGGCGGCCGGTTCCTCTTCGGAATCGGCGGCGGCTGGAACGCGGAGGAGATGGAGAACCACGGCGCGATCTACAAGGAACGGTGGAAGATCGTGCGGGAGAAGATCGAGGCCATGAAGCGCATCTGGACGGAGGACGAGGCGGAGTACCACGGCCACTACGTGAACTTCGATCCGATCTGGAGCTGGCCCAAGCCGGTGCAGAAGCCGCACCCCCCGATCATCCTCGGGGGAGAGTCGAAGTGGGCCCGCCAGCGGGTGGTGGACTACTGCGACGGGTGGATGCCGATCTTCGGCCTGGGCGGGGACATCTCGGAGCGGGTCGCCGATCTGCACGAGCGGGCCCGGAAGGCGGGCCGGGATCCGCGCTCGATCTCGCTCAGCATGTTCGCTGCTCCCGCCGACCCGGAAGTGACCGCTTTCCTGGAGGGCCTCGGGTTCGAGCGGATGGTGCTCTCGCTTCGGTCCGAGGAATCGGCGAAAGCGCTCACGAAGCTCGACAAGTACGCGGAGTTCATCCGCAAGGCCGGCGCCTAGGGCCGAACGGCCCATCCGGCACGCAAGAAGCGAGGGCCCGCACGGCGTGCGGGCCCTCGTCGTCCAATCGGCGGCTCGACGCGGATCAGACCTGCGCGATGATGAGAAGCACCACGAAGAGCACGAATCCGGAGGTGATGACCCCGGAGACCTTTTCGAGGGGCTTCTTGGCGGCTCCCGTCGTGCCGACGAGGGAGTTGGCCTCGAGCAGGAGGACGAGAGCGGTGATGAGGATGAACGCGAGGTTGCTCGGCCGCCCGAGCACCGGCAGGTGCCAGCCGGCGCCCATGAAGAAGAGCATCGGGATCGAGAACATCGTGTTGGTCCGGGAGGAGAGAAACGCCCGCCGCGCGGCGGCCGCCGCGCCCGGATCGGCTTGGCCGCCCCCGAGGACCCCCTGCGTGGACGCGATGACGATCTTCTGCTTGGGCCAGATCACGAGCCACACGTTGAGGAACATGAGCGTGCCGAGCAGGGCGCCGATCAGGATGAGCGCATAGGGTCCGTCGAAATAGGCCATGCCGAGCTTGTGGTAGAAGCCGATGAGCATCACGAGCCCGGACAGGAACGTGAACATCGCGGCCCACCGGAACCACCAGAGGGCCCGCGGGACGAGCTTCGCGGTCGCGTTGTTCTTGGTGCTCGCGTCCGTCTCCGCGAAGAAGGGACCCTGCACGAAGTTGAAGTAGTAGAGGAGACCAATCCAGGTGATCCCCGCGAGGTAGTGGATCCAGCGAAGCAGGTACAGAACGCCGTCACTCGTGAACAAGGCCATGTCCGCCCCCCTGTGATCGCCGGGTTCCCCGTCCCGGGACGCGGGAGGCGCACGGCCTCCGCCCGG
>JBGPLH010000194.1:0-6436 GCA_041486365.1 Thermodesulfobacteriota bacterium
CTGGAGGGGTACCTGCTCACGGGGAGGCACGGCCTGTTCTCCTGCTACGAGGCCTTCATCCATATCATCGACTCGATGTTCAACCAGCACGCCAAGTGGCTCAAGGTGACGAGCCGGGAGATCCCCTGGCGCCGGCCCATCGCGTCGCTCAACTACCTCCTCACTTCCCACGTCTGGCGGCAGGACCACAACGGGTTCAGCCACCAGGACCCCGGGTTCATCGACCACGTGGTGAACAAGAAGGCGGACGTGATCCGCGTGTACCTGCCGCCCGACGCCAACACGCTGCTCTACATCACCGACAAGTGCCTGCGCAGCAGGAACTTCATCAACGTGATCGTGGCGGGCAAGCAACCGGCGCCCCAGTGGCTCGACATGGACGCGGCGATAAAGCACGCGAGCGCGGGCATCGGGATCTGGGAGTGGGCGAGCAACGACCGCGGGGGGGAGCCCGACGTGGTGATGGCCTGTGCGGGGGACGTGCCGACGCTCGAGACGCTCGCCGCAGTCGATCTCCTGCGGACCCATCTCCCCGACCTCAGGGTGCGGGTGGTCAACGTCGTGGACCTCATGACGCTGCAGCCACGGGAGGAGCACCCGCACGGGCTCCCGGATCGTGACTTCGATGCGCTCTTCACGACGGACAAGCCGATCATCTTCGCCTACCATGGCTATCCCTGGCTGATCCACCGGCTCACCTACCGGCGGACGAACCACGGCAACCTGCACGTGCGCGGCTACAAGGAGGAAGGGACGACCAGCACGCCCTTCGACATGGTGGTGCGGAACGATCTCGATCGCTTTCACCTCGTTGGCGACGTGATCGACCGCGTGCCGCGGCTCGGTTACATGGCCGCCTACGCCCGGCAGGCGGTTCGCGACAAGCTGATCGAGCACAGGGAATACATCGTGGCTCACGGTGAGGACATGCCGGAGATCCGCGACTGGAAGTGGCCCGGCTGAGTGCCCCCCCGCGCGGCGGGGAAAGGATCGGAGGGACCCAATGGCCACGAACGACCCCAAGCCCCCCGGGAATTTCCTTCCGCGGCGCCGCAAGGATGACATCCGCACGGGGTCGAGCCCCGGCACGCTCGCCCGCGCCGTGCTGGACAACCTCTGCTACGTGCAGGGGCGGGTTCCCGAGTCCGCCACACGGAACGACTGGTACATGGCGCTCGCCTACACGGTCCGCGACCGGCTGTTGCAGCGGTGGATCCGCACCGTCGAGACGCTGATGCAGCGGGACGTGAAGGTCGTCGCATATCTCTCCGCCGAGTTCCTGATCGGGCCGCAGCTGGGCAATAACCTGATCAACCTCGGGATGCACGAGCAGGCCCGCGAGGCCATGGCGGAGCACGGGCAGAGCCTCGATGACCTCATCGCGCAGGAGGAGGAGCCGGGCCTCGGGAACGGCGGCCTGGGGCGGCTCGCCGCCTGCTTCCTCGATTCGCTCGCAACGGTCGAGATCCCCGCGATCGGTTACGGCATCCGTTACGAGTTCGGGATCTTCGATCAGCAGATCCGGGACGGCTGGCAGGTGGAGACCACGGACAAGTGGCTCCGCCTCGGCTATCCCTGGGAGATCGCGCGCCCCGAGATCGCGTTCACCGTGAATTTCGGCGGCCGCACGGAAGTGTTCCGGGATCCGCAGGGACGGCCACGCGCGCGCTGGATCCCCGACCGCAGCGTGAAGGGGACGGCCTACGACACGCCGGTCGTGGGCTACAGGGTGAATACCACCGACCTCCTGCGCCTCTGGAAGGCGGAGGCCATCGAGTCCTTCGACTTCCAGGCCTTCAATACCGGCGACTACTACGGCGCCGTGGAGGAGAAGGTCCACTCGGAGAACATCACGAAGGTCCTCTACCCGAACGACGAACAGGTCCAGGGGAAGGAGCTTCGCCTGGAGCAGCAGTACTTCTTCGTTTCCTGCGCGCTGCAGGACATGCTCCGGATCCACCTGGCTGCCGGGAACGGCCTGGAAACCTTCGCCGGGTCCTTTGCCGTTCAGCTCAACGACACCCACCCCTCCATCGGCGTCGCGGAGCTGATGCGTCTGCTGGTGGACGAGCACGGGATGGAATGGGAGGCGGCCTGGCGGATCACCCGAGCCACTTTCGGCTACACGAATCACACGCTGCTTCCCGAGGCGCTCGAGAAGTGGCCACTGTCGCTGTTCGCCCGCCTCCTGCCGCGCCACCTCGAGATCATCTACGAGATCAACCGCCGGTTCCTCGATGAGGTGCGCGCGAAGTATCCGGGGGACGATGCCCTGGTGCGGCGGCTCTCGCTGATCGATGAGGCGGGAGAGCGGTACGTGCGGATGGCCCACCTCGCCGCGGTCGGGAGCCACGCGATCAACGGCGTGGCCCGTCTCCACACGGAACTTCTCGAGCGCGACGTCCTCGGAGACTTCCACGCGCTCTGGCCGGAGAAGTTCCACAACGTGACGAACGGCGTGACCCCGCGCCGCTGGATGGTGCTCGCGAATCCGAGGATGGCGGAGCTGATCACCGAGCGGATCGGGGATGGGTGGGTGCGGCACACGGAGGAGTATCTCGCGGGGCTCGACGCCTGCGCGGAGGACGCCCTCTTCCGGGAGGACTGGCGGCGGATCAAGCGGGAGAACAAGGCGGCGCTGGCCGACCTCATCCGGGCGCGGACCGGCGTCACGGTCGATCCGGACTCGATGTTCGACATCCAGGTGAAGCGCATCCACGAGTACAAGCGGCAGCACCTGAACGTGCTTCACGTGGTGGCGCTTTACGAGCGGCTCAAACGGGATCCGAAGGCCGAGATCACGCCTCGCACGATCATCTTCGGCGGCAAGGCCGCGCCCGGCTACTTCATGGCGAAGCTCATCATCAAGCTGATTCATTCCGTGGCGGAGGTGGTGAACGCCGACCCGGACGTGCGGGAGCGGCTGAAGGTGGTCTTCATCCCCGACTTCAATGTGACGAGCGGCCAGCGCATCTATCCCGCGGCGGATCTCTCCGAGCAGATCTCGACCGCCGGAAAGGAAGCGTCGGGAACCGGCAACATGAAGTTCGCGATGAACGGCGCCCTCACGATCGGCACCCTGGACGGGGCGAACGTGGAGATTCGTGACGCTGTGGGCGCGGAGAACTTCTTCCTCTTCGGGCTCACGGCGGAGGAGGTGGCGAAGACGCAGGCGCAGGGCTACCGGCCGCGGGATCGCTACGAGGGCAATCCCGACCTTCGGGAAGTCCTCGACCGGATTGCCTCCGGGACTTTCTCGAAGAGTGACGCCGGCCTCTTCCGGCCGCTGATCGACGCGCTCCTTGCGCGCGACGAGTACCTGCTGCTCGCCGACTACCGGGCCTACGTGGACTGCCAGGACCGGGTGGCGGAGGCGTTCCGCGATGGGGAGCGCTGGGCGCGGATGTCGATCCTCAACGTGGCCCGCATGGGCTATTTCTCCTCCGACCGCTCGATCCGCCAGTACGCGGAAGCGATCTGGAACGTGAAGCCTGTCCCGGTTCCGCTCGCGTAGCGATCCATCCGCCGCCCGCGCGCCTTCCGGACGGCGGGAGGGAGATCCCATTGGATGCAGCCAGCGGCGGGATCGGGCAGGGCCGCAGCTTTCCCCTCGGCGCCATGATCACCCGCCACGGCGTCAACTTCAGCGTCTTCTCGCGCACCGCGGCGGCCATCGAGATCCTCCTCTTCGATCGCGTCGACGACGCGCGCCCCTCACGGGTGATTCCGCTGCATCCGGTCCGCAACCGCACCTACCACTACTGGCACGCCTTCGTGCCGGGCCTGCGGGCGGGGCAAATCTACGCTTACCGGGCCTCGGGACTCTTCGCGCCCCAGCAGGGACTCCGTTTCGATCCCGAGAAGGTGCTCCTCGATCCCTACGGCCGGGCGGTGGCGATTCCCGAGGCGTATAGCCGCGGGGCGGCGACCCGTCCGGGGGACAACGCCGCCGTGGCGATGAAGAGCGTGGTCGCGAATCTCCAGGGATACGACTGGGAAGGGGACGCGCCTCTCCGGCGGCCCTTTTCGCAGACCGTGATCTACGAGATGCACGTGCGCGGCTTCACGGCCCATCCGTCGAGCGGCGTGGCGCCGGAGAAGCGCGGCACCTACGCGGGACTGATCGAGAAGATTCCCTACCTCCAGGACCTCGGGATCACGGCGGTGGAGCTGCTCCCCGTGTTCCAGTTCGACGTGCAGGACGCCCGGCCGGGGCTCGTGAACTACTGGGGCTACTCGCCCGTGTCCTTCTTCGCGCCCCACCTCGCCTATGGTGCGAGCCGCGATCCGCTCGGCGCCCTCGACGAATTCCGGGACATGGTGAAGGCGCTCCATCGGGCCGGGATCGAGGTGATCCTCGACGTGGTCTTCAACCACACGGCCGAGGGGGATCAGCGCGGGCCGACGTTCTGCTTCCGGGGTCTCGACAACCCGACCTACTATCTCCTGGCCGGGGACCGGACCTACTACGCCGACTACTCGGGGACCGGCAACACGCTGAACGCCAACCAGACGATCGTCCGCCGCATGGTGCTGGACAGCCTCCGGCACTGGGTCGAGCACATGCACGTGGATGGGTTCCGCTTCGATCTGGCGGCCATCCTCTCGCGGGACGAGACCGGGAGCCCACTCCAGAACCCGCCGCTCCTGCTCGACATCGAGTCCGATCCCGTGCTGGCGGGCACCAAGCTCATCGCGGAGGCCTGGGACGCGGCGGGCTTGTATCAGGTGGGCAGCTTCGTGGGCGACAACTGGCAGGAGTGGAACGGGAAGTTCCGCGACGACGTCCGCGCCTTCATGAAGGGAGATTCGGACACGCTCGCGCGGGTCGCCTGCCGGTTCCTCGCCAGCCCCGACCTCTTCGGGCACGAGGAGCGGGGGCCGGAGCAGAGCGTGAACTTCGTGACCTGCCACGACGGGTTCACGCTGAACGATCTCGTCTCCTACAACGAGAAGCACAACGAGGCCAATGGGGAGGGGAACCGCGACGGCAACGATCACAACCTGAGCTGGAACTGCGGCGTGGAGGGACCCACCGACGATCCGGCCGTCGAACGGCTGCGCAACCGGCAGGTGAAGAACTTTCTCGCCATCACCCTGGTCTCCTTCGGCACGCCGATGATCACCATGGGCGATGAGGTGCGCCGGAGCCAGCGGGGCAACAATAACGCGTACTGCCAGGACAACGAGATCTCGTGGTTCGACTGGACGCTGCTCGATCGGCATGCCGACGTTCGCCGGTTCGTGAAGGAGTTGATCGCCGGCCGCCAGCGACGGGAGATGGCTCAGCTTGACCTGGGCATGAGCCTGAACGAGCTGCTGCGGCGGGCCCGGGTCGAGTGGCACGGCGTGCGGCTGGGGGAGGCGGACTGGGGGCGCGATTCCCACAGTCTCGCGTTCACGGTGCGGAGCCTGACGGGACGGGTGGTCTTCCACGGGATGATGAACGCGTACTGGGAGCCGCTCTCCTTCGAGCTGCCTCGCGCGGCGAACTGGCCGCGGGAGGGATGGCGGCGCGGGATGGACACGTTCCTGGATCCGCCGGACGACGCCATGCCCGCCGGAGAAGCGCCATTGGTCGAGGGCTCCGCCTACCTGGTCCAGCCGCGATCGATCGCGATCCTGTTCTCCGTCCGGCCCGGGCCCGCGCGCTGAGGCGGCGGCCGCGTCCCTTTCCGGAACGGCATCTCTAAAGCCCTTGAACCAGGAGCCACGTGCCATGAAGAAGAAGGCCAGGGAGGAATTGGATCGACTGATCGTTCCGCCGGGGAAGAAGATCTCCCTCGCGAAGGACTACGATCCGCGATTCACGGGCAGGATCGTCGAGAAGAAGGAGGCCACGGGCCTGCTGCAGCGGGGCGTCAAGCTCCTTGCGGAGCTCCAGGACATGCTCTACGCGCAGGACCGGCACGCGCTCCTGGTCGTCCTCCAGGCGATGGACGCGGCGGGGAAGGACGGCACGATCAAGCACGTCATGTCCGGCGTGAACCCCCAGGGCGTGCAGGTCTTCAGCTTCAAGGGGCCGTCCGCGGAGGAGATGGATCACGACTACCTCTGGCGGAGCATGAAGGCGCTCCCCGAGCGGGGGCGGATCGGGATCTTCAACCGGTCCTACTACGAGGAAGTCCTTGTCGTTCGTGTGCATCCCGAGATCCTCGACGGGCAGAAGCTGCCGGAGGACAGGAAGGGAAAGGGGATCTGGAAGCGGCGCTTCGACGAGATCAACCACTTCGAGAAGTATCTCGAGGACAACGGGATCCACGTCGTCAAGATATTCCTGAACGTCTCGAGGTCCGAGCAGAAGAAGCGCTTCCTCGAGCGGATCGAGGAGCCGGAGAAGAACTGGAAGTTCTCCGCCGCCGACGTGCGGGAGCGGGCCCACTGGAACGACTACATGAAGGCCTACGAGGACGTGTTCAACCACACGAGCACGGCC
>JBGPLH010000195.1:0-6382 GCA_041486365.1 Thermodesulfobacteriota bacterium
CCGGGGACCGCGGTCGTCCTGATGACCGCCTATTACCACGACAAGGATCACATCATCAAACGGAGCAGGATGAAGGGGCTCGAGGGAAGCGTGTTCAAGAAGCCGATCAACCTGGAGCACCTGAAGAAGGTGATCGCCCAGGCGTGCAAACGCGCGGCCTGAGCCGCGCGTCCCGCGAGCGCCCGCCGGAGGCGGGCGTTCTTCGTTGGTGGAAGGCTCAGGCCAGCCCGAGCCGGCGGGCGACCTCGAGGCTGGAGAGGTCCGGCGGGGCGCCGCGCGACTCGGCCTCCTTCACGAGATCGCGGATCGCGCGGTTGTAGGGGGCGTGGAGTCCCTGCGACTCCGCGAGCCGCACGATCTCGCCGTTCAGGTACTCGATCTCCGTCGGGTGGCCCTTGGCCAGGCTCTGCCACGTCGACCAGCGCGCCTCCGGATGGATCTTCACCAGCCACCGGACGACGATCCGGAGGAGGAAGGGCGGGAGGTTCATTGACAGGATCCGGAGGAGACGGCTCGGATCGACCTTCGGGATCGTCTCGAGCCGGATCCCCGCCTCGCGACACACGCGCATCCCCTCCGCGAGGAGCGCCGCGGACACGCGCCGCGCCACGGGGTCGGACACGCCTTCCTCGATGGACTGGCCGGTGAGCGCGCCGTAGCCGTTGTTCAGGTTGATGAGGAGTTTCGACCAGAGCAGCCCCTCGATGCGCGGCGTCACGTGAACGGCGAGCCCCGCGCGCATCGCGTCGCGGCCGAAGGTCGCCATCTCGGGACCGAAGCGCCCGTCGCGGGATGTGGCGCCGACCACAATTTCGCCCGACGTGGTCAGCAGCACGCGGCCCGGCTCGAGGAAGACGGCGTTGAAGATCACGCTGCCGCCGATGCCGCGCCCGGCGCCGAGGGCCTCGTCGATCAGGTCCACGTTGCGCACGCCGTTCTGCAGCGACAGGATCGGCGCGCGCTGCGGCAGGAAGGGCGCGAGGGCAACGCAGGTGGCCGCCGTGTCCTGCGACTTCACGCACAGGAGCACAGCACCCGCGTCCTTCACCGCGTCGGGCGATTCCGCGGCGTCGAGCCGGACGCGGAAGGGACCGACGAGCCCGCCCACCTCGAGACCGGCGCGGCGGATCGCCTCGACGTGATCCTTCCGCCCGACGAGCGTCACGGGGAGTCCCGCGCGGGCGAGCATGCCGCCCACGAAGCTCCCCACCGCGCCCGCGCCCACCACGACGTATCGCAGGTGTCCTCCCGGGGTCCGGATCATCGCGAAGGCCCTTTATAGCCGCGCCCGGCGGGCACGGCAACCGCGTCCGCGGTTGAAAGGCGAGGGGGGATCGGCTATCGTGTGCCGCGTTTTGGGGGCCCGGGGCAAGGTCCCGCGGCGGACTATCGATAACCAAGGAGTCTCGACATGCCGAACATCAGACTCGACGGCAAGGTGGCCGTCGTGACCGGCGCCGGCGGCGGCCTCGGACGCGCCCACGCGCTCCTGCTCGCCTCCCGCGGGGCCAGGGTGGTGGTGAACGATCTCGGCGGCTCGGTGGACGGGTCGGGGAAGAGCGCATCGATGGCTGATCACGTCGTCGAGGAGATCCGCAAGGCCGGCGGCGAGGCCGTGCCGAACTACGACAGCGTATCCACGGCGGAAGGCGGCAAGACGATCATCGAGACGGCGGTGAAGGCCTTCGGCCGGATCGACATCCTGATCAACAACGCCGGGATCCTCCGCGACAAGTCGTTCTCCAACCTGACCGAGGAGATGTGGGACGCGGTCGTGGCGGTGCATCTGAAGGGCGCCTACAACTGCACGAAGCCCGCCTTCGATCTCATGAAGGCGCAGAACCACGGGCGGATAGTCTTCACCACGTCGGGCACGGGGCTGTTCGGCAATTTCGGGCAGACCAACTACGGCGCCGCCAAGCTCGGGCTCGTGGGCTTCGCGAACTCGCTCCGCCAGGAAGGGGCGAAGTACAACGTCCACTGCAACACGATTGCCCCCATCGCCTTCACCCGGATGACCGAGAACCTCATGATGGGCGTGCCACCGGATCTCTTCGCGCCGGATCTCGTCTCGCCGCTCGTCGCCTACCTCGTGAGCGACGACTGCGCCCTGAACGGCCAGGTCTTCGTGGTCGGCGGCGGCATGGTGGCGCGGGCTTTTATCGGCGAAACGCGAGGGGCCTACACGAACCACAAGAGCGCCCCGCCGACGCCCGAGTGGGTGTCCGATCACATCGACCAGATCATGGACGCGAAGGACTACACGATTCCCCAATCCGTGCAGGAGGACACGCTCAAGGTCGTCCAGCTCATGCAGAAGAGCAGCTAGGGAGGAGGGATCGATGAGCAGCCGGAACCGCGCACGCGTGCTTTGGGTCGGGATGGCGATCATGGTCGCGGCGGTGCTCTCGCCGTCCGCGGCGGGAGCGGGGATGAAGACCCCGCTCTGGGGCTGGAACGGCGACGAGTTCTCGCTCTGGCCCGTCGTGTACGTGGGGCACGGGGGATTCAGCATCCCCGGCTTGCAGGTCACGGAAGACTCCTGGAGCATCCCGTTCATCCACAAGCAGGACAAGCCGACGGAGCGCTACGACGCGACGCCGATCTTCCACGACGAGAAGGGGGTGGAGGGCGTCGCGCTCGGGCCGCGCCGCGAGACCGTCAACGAGGGCGTGCAGGGAGTCGCGAACACGATCTTCGACGTGCTGACGGTCGTGACCAACACCCGGCAGCTCGTCTCGGACGACAACGAGCAGTACGAGACCTACCGCGAGTACGGTGATCCGAACCAGCCGATCCCCGGGCAGGAGAAGGGGCCGGTGGCGACCCTGCCCCCGCCCGTGCCGGCGCCGCCCCAGGAGCCGGCTCCACCGGTGGAGCCCTGACGGGATCGCGGACGGCTCCAGAAGGTGCGTGAGCGCGGCGGCACGTCCGCCGCGCTGCGTTTGTGCGCCGGAACCGACCGCCGGGTCACGGGCGCCGCAGCTCGCGGTGATTCACTTCCGGCGAATGAGGGCGGCATGCTTGCGTGCGTCGATCGGATCCTCGTTGCGGTGAAGGACCTGGGGAAAGCGGCGGAGACCTACGCGGCGCTGCTCGGAACGGAGCAGCGATCCACGACGCGAAGCCGTGCGCTCGGTGCCCAGAGGCTCGTGCTCGCCCTCGGCGGGAGCGAGGTGGAGCTCCTGCAACCCGAGGGTGCGGGGCCGGTGCGGGAGTTCCTGGATCGCCGAGGCGAGGGGCTGTTCGCGGCGGGCCTGGCGTCGCGGGATCTGACGGCGCTCGTCGATCGACTGAAATCCCGGGGCGTCCGGATCGCGAAGGAGGGCGGGCAGGCGCATATTGCCCCGGAGGACACCCGCGGGCTCCGGATCGTCCTGTCTCCGCTGCGCGAGCGCCAGGGCCCGGGGCCGGTGAAGCACCTCTACGAAGTGACCAACATGGTCTCCGACCGGCAGGCGGCGGCCGCGCGCTACACGGACCTCTTCGCCCTGGATCCCTCCCGCTTCTGTCCGATCACAAGTGAGGCCTTCGGCTACACCGGCGCGCTCCTCCTCTTCGATCCGCCCGCGCGGCTGGACCGCATCGAGCTCGCGCAGGTCGTCGATCCCGGCTCCGCGATGGGGCGCTTCGTGGCCAGGCACGGCGAGTCGCTCTATATGTGCTTCGTCCAGGCCGACGATCTGCGACCGATCGTCGGGCGGCTCGACGCCCGGGGCGCCCGCTGGGCCCAGGCCCCGAGCGAGATGAAGGCCGAGCACCTCTTCATCCATCCGTCGGGACTCCACGGGGTCCTCATGGGCGTCTCCCGCACGAACCATGCCTGGGTCTGGTCCGGCCGGCCGGAGCTGGCCGGGGTCATCTGAGTCCGCCCACCGGCGTCTTTCTCCAGGTCCCTCCGTCGGGGATCCCTCCGTCATTTCAATCTGTTTGCCTCACCCTCCCGCTTTCCGGGCGCCGGCACTCCGCGCCGGCGCGGACTGGCGCGTGATTTTTCGCTTGACCTGATATGACGAGCGTAATACCAAAGAGGGCATGCGATACGCGAAGGGGCACAAGACGGAGACGCGGGGCCGCATCCTCAGGGCCGCGGCCCGGCGATTCAGGGAGCAGGGGTTTCTCGGCGCCGGCGTCGACGACGTGATGCGCGAGGCGGGACTCACCGCCGGGGGCTTCTACGCGCACTTCGATTCCAAGCACGCACTCCTGCGCGAGGTGCTCGCGCACGCGCTGCGGCAGACGCGCGAGGGGCTCTTCGCCGGGCTCGACGACGTTCGCGGCCTGGCCTGGCTCCGCGAGGTCGTGCGGCGCTATCTCAGCCGCGCGCACCGCGACGACGCTGCGGAGGGTTGCGCGTTGCCCGCGCTGGGCGCCGAGGTCGGGCGCATGGGCGGCGAGGCGCGAAAAACCTTCGAGGCGCATCTGCGCGATCTGATCGCGGAGGTCGAGAACAAGGCCCCCGCGTCCGCCACGCTCGACCCGCGAGATCGGGCGCTCGGCACCCTCGCCCTCTTCGCCGGAAGTCTCATGCTCTCCCGCGCGGTCGCCGACCGCGCTCTCGCCGATCGCATCCTGCTCGCCTCCCGCCGGCTCGCGCTGGCGGGACTCGAAGAAGAACCCCCGTCCAGGGAGAAGAAGCCATGACCGGAACCTCCGACACGAAGGCCCCGTGGACATCCACCGCGTGCATCCTCTGCTCGAGGAACTGCGGCATCGAAGTGCAGGTGGAGGACGGCCACCTGCGCAGGATCCGCGGCGATGAGAGCCACCCGATCTCGGAGGGCTACGTCTGCCAGAAGGCGGGCCGACTCGATCGCTACCAGAACCACGCCGACCGCCTCACGACGCCGCTGCGGCGGCGTGACGACGGCGCCTTCGAGCCGGTGGACTGGGACACGGCGATCGCGGAGATCGCCGCGAAGCTCGTCGCGATCCGCGACACACACGGCGGCCGCGCACTCGCCTACTACGGCGGCGGCGGGCAGGGAAACCACCTCGGGGGCGTCTACGGGTCGGCGCTGCGCGCGGCCATGGGGACCCGCTACCTGTACTCCGCGCTGGCGCAGGAGAAGACCGGCGACTTCTGGGTGAACGGGAAGCTCTTCGGCCATCAGACCTGCCACGTCACCGAGGACGTCGAGCACGCCGACTTCGTGATCTTCATCGGCACCAATCCCTGGCAGGCCCACGGGATCCCCAACGCCCGCGACACGCTGCGCGCGCTGGCGAAGGACCCGAACCGCAGGATGGTGGTGGTCGATCCGCGGAGGACGGAGACCGCCGCGCTGGCGGACATTCATTTCCAGATTCGCCCCGGGACCGATGCGTTCCTGCTGGCCGCGATGCTGGGTGTGATCGCCCAGGAGGGATTGGAGAACCGCGAGTTTCTCGACGCGCGCGTGAACGGCTTCGAGGAGCTGCGCACGATCCTGAAGGAAGTACCCGTGGCCGATTACGCGGCCCGCGCGGGCGTGGACGCGGAGCTGGTGCGCAGGACGGCGCGGGGCCTGGCGCGGGCGCGCACGGCCTGCGTGCGGGTGGATCTCGGGATCCAGCAGAGCCTCCACAGCACGCTCAACTCTTACCTCGAGAAGACGCTCTTCCTCGTGACGGGGAACTTCGCGAAGAAGGGCGGGAACAACCTCCACACCTTCCTGCTGCCGCTCGTCGGCCACTCGGACCCGCCGGGGGAGGGAAGCCGCGCCTGGACCACGGCGGTGACGGGCATGCCGGAGATCGGGAAGCTCTTCCCGCCGAACGTGCTCCCGGCGGAGATCGACACGGATCATCCGGGGCGCATCCGGGGGCTCTTCGTGGACAGCGCCAACCCGATGATGTCGGGCGCCGACACGGAAGCGTACCGGAAAGCGTTCGCGAAGCTGGAGATGCTCGTCGTGGTCGACGTGGCCTTCACGGAGACGGCGCGGATGGCGCACTACGTGCTGCCGGCGGCCTCGCAATTCGAGAAGTGGGAGGCGACCTTCTTCAACCTCGAGTTCCCGAAGAACTTCTTCCACCTGCGCAGGCCCCTCTTCCCCCCGAGGCCAGGGACCCTGCCGGAGCCCGAGATCTACCGAAGGCTCGTCGTGGCCATGGGCGCGTTGCCGAAGCGGATGCCGCTCCTGGCCGCCGCGGCGCGGATCGATCGGCGCTGGCCGCGTCTGCGGCTGTTCCCGCTGGCGCTCCGGGCCGCGCTCTCGCGGCGCCCGGCGCTCCGGCCCCTCGCGACGATGGTGCTCTACGACACGCTCGGACGCGCGCTCCCCGACGGGGCGCAGGCAGCCGCGGTGCTCTGGTTCGCCGCGCACCAGTACGCCGGGAAGCACGCCGAAGCCGTGCGGCGCGCGGGGCTCGCGGGCGGCGGCGCGGATCTCGGCGAGGC
>JBGPLH010000196.1:0-6382 GCA_041486365.1 Thermodesulfobacteriota bacterium
GAAGAAGAAGTCGCTCGACTCTCCCGCGTCCACGTTCGGGTTCGGCGCCGAGCCCGCACCGAAAAAGAAGATGCGCGAGCTGCCCGAAACCGTTGCGCTCGTGATGTTCACGAGGCTGTCCGGCTCGCCGCCGGGGATCCAGCCGGCCCCCGTGGGCGTCCGGGTGGTCGGTCCCGCGCCGACGAACACGGAGATGCCGAGGGTATCGATGCCGCCCGATGTGATGTTGACCTGGAAGACGAGGGTCGTGTCACCGGCGCCCGTCGTCCCGACGAGCTGCGTGCCCCCGGAGGGAACGCCAGTGACCGCGCTGATAAAGTCGATCGTTCCCGTCGCGTCCGCGCTGGTGAACGACAGAGGATCGGGCGTCATGATAATCGCTGAGGCGGTGCCGGGCAGAAATAACAGGCCGATCGCTAGCAGAAGAGCGATCCGCAATCTGGCCCCCGACTGCGGAAGCATAGTTCCTCCGAGCTGTTGAGCACGTCCGTCAAAATGGTCTTTTTTCAAAGGGGGGCGGGCCCTCCGAGTGTCCTCCCAGGAAACGCAGGGGAACCCGCCGCTTGGATTACAAAGCAGTTTTCATGCCAGATATGCCAGAATTCCGTCATGGCTCTAAGCAGCCGGTATCACGGCATTTTAAAGACGATCTGGGCAATTTGAATTCATCGATTCAGAAAGTGTGGGAAAAGTTTTTCCTATTTTATGCCATGACGTTCCGCCCCCGGGGAAAGTCTTTTCTCCCACTCAGCACGGGAAAATGAATCCCCTTTGCGAACGCTACGAATGTCAGGATCGACCTGGAAGGTCCGGCAGGTCGGCTGAGCCCGGGACCCCGCCCCGGAGTAGATCGAGGATCGCGCTCGCCGTCTGGGGCCCGATGCCCGGCACCTCGCAGAGCGCCTCAGGCGTCGCCTCCCGGATGGCGCGAAGGCTCCCGAAGCGGCGCAGCAGCAGCCTCCGGCGTCCCCGCCCGATCCCCGGGATCTCCTCAAGCGCGGAGAGCAGCGTGAGCCGGCGCCGAAGCCACTTGTGGTATGCGATCGCGAAGCGGTGGGATTCGTCACGCAACCGCTGGAGGAGGAACATCGCCTGGGAACCGGAGGGGAACCGCACGGGGTCCTTCACGTTAGGGATGTAGACCTTCTCCTCCGTCCGCGCCTTGGCGCGCATCCCCAGATGCGTGTCATCCGTGTACTTCGCGACGCTCGCGACGTCGACGCCGTCGATCTCGAGTTCCCGCAGCACCTCCAGCGCGATCCCGAGCTGTCCCTTCCCGCCGTCCATCACGATCAGATCCGGGAGATCCGCTTCCTCGCGCCCCCGCCGGAAACGCCGCGAGAGTACCTCCTTCATCATCCGGTAGTCGTCGGGCGTCTCGAGCGTCCTCACGCGGAACTTCTTGTAGCGCGAGGCGTCGGGCTTGCCGTCCGTGAAGGTCACGCAGGATCCCACGGGCAGCTTCCCCTGGAGGTTCGAGATGTCGTAGCACTCGATCCGAGCCGGGCGGCGGCGGAGGTGGAGCCGCTTTCTCAGCTCCTCCAGCGCCCCCTCCAGCGTCTCGCGGCTCTGGAGCCGCCGGGCCAGGGCGGCCTTCGCGTTCTCCTCCGCCATGCGCAGGAGCGCGGCCAGCTCGCCGCGCCTGGGCGCGATCACCCGGACGCGCCGGGCCGCCCGCTCCGCGAGGAAGGCCTCCAGGGCCTCGCGGCCCTCAATGTCCACGGGCAGGAGCACCTCGTCCGGCACCACGCGGTCCTCGGCATAGTACTGGGAGACGATCGAGGAGACGGCTTCCGCGTCGTCCATCCAGACGTTCGCGAGCGGCTGGCTCGTCCCGCCGAGCAGCTTCCCCTGCCGCACGAAGAGCACCTGGACCTCGGCCTGGTTCCCCTCCCGCGCCAGCGCGAACACGTCACGGTCGAGCGGGCGCTCGGAGACCACGCGCTGCCGCTCGATCGTCGCCTCGATGGCCTGGATCTGGTCGCGGATCTCGGCCGCACGCTCGAAGTCTTCCTGTTCGGACGCGGCGCGCATCCGAGCCCGCAGGTCCTCGAGCAGCTCCCGGTTCTGGCCCCGGAGGAAGAGCGTCACGCCCCGCACCAGCTCGTCGTAGCGCGGCCTGTCGACGTAGTCGCAGCAAGGGGCCACGCAGCGCTTCATCTGGAACTCGATGCAGGGGCGTCCGGCCCGCCGGTACTGGGCGAAGACGGGGTCGGAGCAGGACCGGAGCGGGAAGATCTTCTGGATGAGATTAACCGTCTCCCGCATCGACTGGCTCGAGGTGTAGGGGCCGAAGTAGAGCGAGCCATCGGGCTTCACCCGGCGTGTTGTCGTGAGGCGCGGGAACGCGTCCTGCACATTCAGGCGCAGACCGATGTAGGTCTTCTGGTCTCGCAGGCGGATGTTGTAGCGGGGGTGGTGCTTCTTGATGAGGTTGTTCTCGAGGATCAGCGCTTCCTTCTCGGTGGCCGTGACCAGCCAGTCGAGGTCGGCCACTTTCGGGACGAGGAACTGGACCGTCGGACGGCTGTCTCCCTTCGCGAAGTAGGTCCGCACGCGGCTTCTCAGGCTCTTCGCCTTGCCGACGTAGATCACCCGCCCCTCGGTGTCTTTCATCAAGTAGACGCCGGGGTCGGCAGGGAGGGCTTCGAGCTTTTCGGGGAGGGTCATGGAGACAGTATATCTCACACGGGGTGAGCGCCCGGAGCGCCCGGTCCTCCCGGCCAGGGCGACCGGCGCGTCGCCCCTGGGGCATCCGCAGCACCTCCTGCTGCCAGAAGACCGCCGCGAAGCGCCCCGTGTGATGGATCGCGTCGATCCAGATCGCCGGAACGAAGCGGGCCTGCCAGGCGCGCCACTGCGTGAAATTCTCGTAGCGGGACGTGGCGCAGAACCAGACCGTGGTGGCCAGCGCGAAGGCGGCGACCGCGCCCGCGCCCGCCCGGAGCCAGACCCGCGGGCGCTCCGGCGCGAGGGCATGGGCGAGGAGCAGCGCTCCCGCCGCGAGGGACGCCGTCCCGAGGAGGTAGACGAGGACCGCGTTGTACCAACCGATCCGGCTCCAGCCGCCCAGCCGGATCCCGAGGGGGAAGAAGACGGGCAATCCGCCCCAGGGCCCGGGCGGGGTGGGAAGATCGCCGAGCAGGTGCACGAGCCCGCCCGCGAAGAGGGCGCGGGAGGCGACCCGGAGGAGATCCGCGCGCTCCGTCGGGTCCATGCGACGCCCGAAGATCGCCGCGGCCATGGACGGGATCAGCATGGCGAGGAACGCGCAGCCGAGGATCGAGTGGAGGAACTGCCGGTGGGAATACCAGGCCGAGCCGAAGTAGACCCGGTGGCTGAAGAGGAGCGATACCGAGTCGAGATCAGGGGCGAGCGCCCCCATCGTGGTCCAGGCGATCCAGCGGCCCCGCCCTCGCAGTGGCCCCGGCCAGGCGCATGCCGCGATCGTCCCGGCCAGCGCCCCCGTGAGCCCGTGCTCGACGGGGCTCATCCCGCCGTCTCCGGGTCGTCGGTGATCGCGCCGTCACCCCCGAGGGCCAGCTCCTGCGTCTCGAGCCGGTGGATCCGGTCCCGCAGCTCCGCCGCACGCTCGAACTCGAGCTTCTCCGCCGCCTCCCGCATCTCCTTTCGCAGCGCCGCGACCTGCTTGCGGACCTCCTTTGGAGGGAGATAGGGCGCCGCTTCCTCCGCGGCGAGGGGGACCGTCACGTAATCCTGCTCGTAGATCGACGCGCGGATATCGTGAATCGCCGAGCGAATGGTCTCCGGCGTGATCCCGTGCTCGCGGTTGTAGGCCTCCTGGAGTACCCGGCGCCGGTTCGTCTCGGCGATGGTCCGGCGCATGGATTCGGTGATCGTGTCGGCGTAGAGGAACACCGTGCCCTCCACGTTCCGCGACGCGCGGCCGCAAGTCTGCATGAGCGACCGCTCGCTGCGCAGGAACCCCTCCTTGTCGGCGTCGAGGATCGCGACGAGGCTCACCTCGGGCAGATCGAGTCCCTCGCGCAGCAGGTTGATCCCGACGAGCACGTCGAAGGCGCCGAGCCGCAGGTCGCGGAGGATCTCCATCCGCTCGAGCGTCTGGATCTCCGAGTGGAGGTAGCGCACCCGAACGCCCAGATCCGCGTAGTACTCCGTGAGCTCCTCCGACATGCGCTTCGTCAGCGTCGTCACCAGTACCCGATGGCCCTTCGCGACCCGCGCGCGGATCTCACCGAGGAGATCGTCCACCTGCCCCTTCGCCGGGCGTACCTCGATCGCCGGGTCCATGAGCCCTGTGGGCCGGATGATCTGCTCCACCACGAGGCCGTTCGACCGGCGCATCTCCCACTCGGCCGGCGTGGCGGACACGTACACGCACTGGCTCATCCGCTCCTCGAACTCGCCGAAGGTGAGCGGCCGGTTGTCGAGCGCCGAGGGGAGACGGAAGCCGAACTCGACGAGGGTCTCCTTGCGCGAGCGATCGCCGCGGTACATGCCGCCGATCTGCGGGATGGCGATATGGCTCTCGTCGACGAACAGGAGGAAATCCTCGGGGAAGTAGTCGAGGAGCGTGAAGGGAGGCTCGCCCGGCGCGCGGCCGTCGAGGTGGCGCGAGTAGTTCTCGATCCCGTGGCAGAAACCCATCTCCTGCAGCATCTCGACGTCGAAGCGCGTGCGCTGCTCCAGGCGCTGCATCTCGAGCAGCTTCCCCTGGGACCTGAGCTCGACCAGGCGCTGGGCCATTTCCTCCTGGATCCCGCCGATCGCCTTCTTCAGCCGTTCTTCCGTGGTGACATAGTGGCTCGCGGGGTACACCGCCACCCGGCGGAGCCGGCGCACCGCGACGCCGCGAAGCGGATCGATCTCTGAGATCGATTCCACGAAATCGCCGAAGAACTCCACCCGAAGCGCGAGGTCCCCCTCGTAGGCGGGGAAGATCTCCACGACGTCGCCGCGGACGCGGAACGTCCCCCGGTGGAAGTCGACGTCGTTGCGCTGGTACTGCATGTCGACGAGCTTGCGGAGCACCTCGTCGCGCCTGGCTTCCTGCTCCGCCTCGACGTACAGCAACATGTCGAAGTAAGAGTCCGGGGAGCCGAGGCCGTAGATGCAGGAGACGGACGCCACGACGATCACGTCGCGCCGGGACAGGACCGACCGCGTGGCCGAGTGCCGCAGCTTGTCGATCTCCTCGTTGATCTGCGCGTCCTTCTCGATGAAGGTGTCCGTGCGCGGGACGTAGGCCTCCGGCTGGTAGTAGTCGTAGTAAGAGACGAAGTACTCGACGGCGTTCCCGGGAAAGAGCTGGCGGAACTCGGCGAAGAGCTGGGCGGCGAGCGTCTTGTTCGGTGCGAGGATCAGCGCGGGGCGGCTCGATCGCGCGATCGCGTGGGCCATCGTGAAGGTCTTGCCGGAGCCCGTGATTCCCAGCAGGACCTGGTGCTCGACGCCGCGGGCGAGGTTCTCCGAGAGCTGATCGATGGCCGCGGGCTGATCGCCCCGGGGTGTGAAACCGCTCACGAGCTGGAAGGGGCGCTCCTCCCGCGCCGCCTGCACGCGCTTTCCCCGGCGCCCGGCCGGAACCGGGTCTTCGCGGGTCTCCTTCATCGCCCCTTCCCTTCCGGCGCCGACAGCGCGTCCCGCACCGCGCGGATCACGCCGTCATGGCGGAGCAGCCGGTTGTGCGGCGGGCAGCAGAGGGTCACGTTCCTCGCCCCGTCCAGGCGCGCGCTCGCCGGCGACGCCACGCGGTCCGTCGCGCCGGCGATGGAGAGGATGGGCACCGGAACCGCGGCGCCCGCGCGCCCGAGGTCGGCGAGGAACTCGCTTCCCGCGCGCATCTCCAGGCAGGCGGGCTCCTCGCAGGTCCGGGCGATCGGCGTCCCGTGATTCGGCGCGCCGACCGTGATCACCGCGCGCAGATGCGCCGCAGCGCCCCCCGGCCCCGCGGCCCAGCGGGCCGCGAGCCCGCCCATACTGTAGCCCACGAGCCCGATCCGGCAGCCGCTCCGCGCCTGCAGGCTCGCCGCGTCCGCGGCGGCGAGCCTTCCCCAGGCCTCGATGGGCTCTCCCGCCGGCAGATCCACCGCCCGCAGGTCCCCGCGCGCCCATCCGTCCGCGAGCAGCGCATCGATCAGGCGATCGAAGCTCGCCGCGCCGCCGCCGTACCCGTGCAGCATCAGCACCGGGGGCCGCTCGCAGCGTGTCTCGCGCCGGCATCCCGCTGCGAGCAGCGCGATGGCCGCCAGCGCGAGCGGCGTCAGCGCCATACAGGCGCTCGCTCGGGCCCTCACAGGAGCCCCGCCTTGATCTCCTCGTAGACCTGCCGGCTCCGAAGGAGATCGGTGTGCGTCACGCCGCGCATCTCGATGTTCCGGGCGCCCTTGAGCCAGGATGA
>JBGPLH010000197.1:0-6379 GCA_041486365.1 Thermodesulfobacteriota bacterium
CGCCTTCCGGGGAGCGAACTCGGCCCCCCGGAAGCCCCGGCTGTTCACGCGCACCCGGTAGGTCCGGGGCTCGCCCTCCACCCAGGGTATCCGCGTGATCGACTCATCGTAGCCCGGCTTGAGGGACCAGAGGAGGTCGCTGGCCTCGATGAAATTGGGGGGTTGCCGGATGCCGCGCGCCCGGGCGTAGCGCTGCGTGCCGGCCACGATCGGCTGGAGCCCGGGCAGGTGTTCCCGCGCGGCGCCGAAGAGATCGTTGGCGAATTGCGGGCGCACGACGCGCAGGATCCCTTCGGGAATTGCGAATGCGAGGACGAGCGCGGCGGCGGCGAGCGCGAGGTTGGCGAGGAGCCCTCCGCGTTGCCCGCTCACGGCCGCCCTTCCCGGGCGGCGGTGAGCACGGTCATGGGGTCCCTCCCGGGACGGCGGGCAGGGGCGGGGCGCCGTAGCGGCGGAGCACGTCGTAGGGGCCGATCCGGCGCTCGAGATAGTACTGGCGCTCCAGGTACGCCCAGATCAGGCGCGTGAACTCCTGCCCCTTGGCCACGAAGTAGTCGCCCGGGCTGTTGGCAATCACGACCGTGTTCACCCGGGCCTTCTCCAGCGCGCGGATCACGTCCATCTGCTCCCGCGTGCTCACGTTGTTCCCGAAGAAGTAGTCCTGCCGCGTCGGGTTGTCGCGCTCGCTCACGAAGTAGAGCATCGGGAGCGCCGGGAACGCGAAGATCGGCTCGCCGGGAGCCGTCCCCCGGCGAATGATCTCCACGACCTCGCGGAAGCTCTCGATGGGCTTGCGCTGGTCCTCGAGGTACACGGGGAAGTAGAGGTTCGCGCGATCGAGGCCGAGCCACGCCCGCGGGGTGGAGACGATCCGCAGCCCCGCATCGGTCCGCTTCAACATGCGCACCGTGTAGAGCTTCGGGGCGGCCTTCACACCCGCCACGAAAAGGACCAGGACGAGGCAGATCGCTCCGAAGGCGCGCGCCGCGGCGGGACGGCGGGCGTCGGAGAAGGCGCCGGCGAAACTCGTCCGGAGGCGCGGCAGGAGCGCCGCGCCCACCGTGTACAGCAGCGGCGCCGCGCCCGCGAGGTGGGCCGCGTCCATCCGGGGATAGAAGAGCAGGAAGCTCGTGGCCGCGAGCCACAGCGCCAGGAGGAACGCATCGGCGGGCGGGTCGTCCTCGGAGAGGATGCCCTTCGCCTGCCGCCAGGCCACCGCGAGCGCCGCCGCCAGCACGACGAGGGCGACATACAGGGCGAAGTTGTCGATCCCCATGCTCGTGAGGATGCAGAGCTCGCCGAGTCCGAACTGCATGCGGAGCGCGTCGCCCATGCCGCGCGCCTGGGACAGGATCGCCCCCAGCACGAAAGCGGCCAGCACGGGGAGGAGCAGGGCGGGCGGCCGCCGGCCCCGGGCCCCGGCGATCCGGGCGAGAAGCGCCCAGGCCAGGATGGGCAGGAGGATCACGACGGTCGCGATCCAGGGAGCCGGGAACGGGACGTAGAGATTCCGGTCGACGTCGGCGCCGACGAAGAAGAGCCCCCGCAGGAACGTGCCGGCCCCGACCTTCGCGGCGAAGTAGGCGAGCCAGGGCCCGAAGGCGATGGCGAATCCAGCGCCGAGGCACGCGAATCGCGCCGCGAGCCGCCCGAGCGCGGCGGCGCCGAAGGTGCGCCGCGCCCCGAGCAGCGCGAGGATTGCCGGCGGCGCGACGAACACGCCGAGGGTGAGCGGCGACAGGAAGTTCTTGACGAGATAGAGCGACGCCAGCGGAATGGCCGCGAGGTAACCCGCGCGCGCCACGCGCCCGGGGACCGGCCCGCGCTCGCCCGGGGCCGGCGGCGGATCGGGCCGCGAGGCGAGGAACCCGGTCGCGCCCCAGAGAAAGAAGATCCCCGCGTTCTGCTTCGAGAGGAACGTGAGCCCGCCCAGCGCGCCCGCCGCGAGGAGCCATCCCCGGGCGCGGGCCTCGCCCTTCGCCTCTAGAAACCGCATCATCGTCCAGCCGCCCAACACCGCGAAGGTCACCGCGTACCAGAAGGGGTAGGGCGAGTTGTGAAAGCCCATGTCCGTGATGTCGCCGGGCTGCATGACGAGGAACAGGACCGGCGGGATCAGGGCGTAGCGCGGCGGCGCGAGCCGGAGCGCGATCGCGCAGAGCCCGGCTGCGCTCGCGGCGTTCACGACGGCCATCACCGTGCGGATCACGTGCATCGACACGCCGAAGTGCGAGAAGATCCAGGCGTGCAGGTAGTACACGAGCGGCGGGTAGCCGGAGTAGAAATCGCGGTAGGGGACCTGGCCCTGCAGCGTGCGGAGATACTGGTAGTACAGCACCCCCTCGTCCTGCATGAACCAGCCGAGCTGCCAGAAGGCGTAGAGGTACCCGAAGCCGGCGAGGAAGACGAGGAGCGGCAGGCGGGCGTCGTTTGGGGCATGCCGGGACACGGCGGGAGTTCGGCTCACCGGGGAGTCCTCGTCAGCCCTGCCGGGCCGGCAGGGGGACCGCCCGCGGCGGATCGTTTCGGAGAATCCCCAGACGGAGCTTCCACACCGTCCAGACCGCCTCCCAGATGATCGACTTGGAGAACTTCGTCTCGCCCTTGTCGCGCCCATAGAAGATGATCGGGACCTCGGCGATCCGAAGCCCGCGGCGCGCGGTCCACCACGTCATCTCGATCTGGAACGCGTAGCC
Organism: Thermodesulfobacteriota bacterium; assembly: GCA_041486365.1. GTDB lineage: Bacteria > JAUYMQ01 > JAUYMQ01 > JAUYMQ01 > JAUYMQ01 > JBGPLH01. Next base: position 2,697 of record JBGPLH010000197.1, read on the forward strand.
GATGCTGTGGATCCGGTCGAGATCGATGGCCTCCAGAGTCCTTCGCCGGTAGCACTTGAAGCCGCCGGTGAGATCCGAGTAGGGAAGTCCCGTCACCGCCCGCGCGTACCAGTTGCCGAAGCTCGAGATGAGCAGCCGTTTCAGATCCCAGTCCAGCACGCGAATGCCGCCCAGGTAGCGGGAGCCGAGCGCGAGATCGCTCTGCTCCGCGGCGGCCAGGAGTTCGGGGAGCTGCCCCGGGTTGTGCGAGTGGTCGGCGTCCATCTCGAAGATGTACTCGTAGCCCTGGGCCAAGGCCCACTTGAAGCCCGCCACGTAGGCGCGTCCGAGCCCCTCCTTGGCGGGGCGGTGGAGCATGTGCACCTCCGGGTGCCCGGCCGCGATCCGATCGGCCACCTCGCCCGTGCCGTCGGGGGAGTTGTCGTCCACGACGAGCACCTCGAAGGGAGGCCCGAGGGCGAGCACGCGGTCGACGAGCCGGGGGAGGTTGTTGCGTTCGTTGTAGGTCGGGACGATCACGACGCTCGTGTTCATCCCGCGCCCCCCGCCGCCACCGTCTCCGCGATCCGCCGCATCTTCTCGGATTCCACGTCCCAGTCGAATTGCGCGGCCCGGGCGCGGGCCGCCGACCCCATGCGCGCGCGCAGCGCCGCGTCCGTGAGGATCTCGATCATCCGCCCGGCCCAGGCTTCCACGTCGCGGTGCGGGATCAGGAAGCCGGTCTCCCGATCGCGCACCACGTCGCGCAGGCCCTCCACGTCGCTGGCCAGCACGGGCGTGCCGCAGGCCGCGGCCTCCGCCGCCGCGATCCCCCAGCCCTCCCGTGGGCTCGGGTACACCGTCGCATGGGCCCGGCGCAGCCAGCGGATCTTCTCCTCCTCCGGCACGAAGCCCTCGAAGGTGACCGCCCCGGCGACGCCCGACGCGCGGGCGATCGCCTCCAGCCGCGGCCGGTCATCCCCCTTGCCGACGATGGCGAGCCGCGCCTGCGGGATCTCCGCCCGCACCCGCGCGAAGGCGCGGATCACCGTGTCCAGGCCCTTGTAGCGCTTGATCCGCCCGACATACACCAGGACCGGGAGGTCGGCCTTCGGGATCGTCTCGATCGCCTCGTAGCGTTTCAGGTCCAGCCCGTTGCGCACGATCTCCAGGGAGGAGGCCCGGACCCCGCGGCGCGCGAGGTCTGCGGCCGTGCTCTCGCTCACCGCGACGAAGGGGAGCCCACGGTAGACGGGAGGGATCAACTTCTCGAAGAGCCACACGTAGGAGGCGAACGCCGGGTTCGTCTCCTGGAAGACCGTGTGGCCGAAGAGGTGGTGCACGACCGGCAGCACGGGGATCTTCGTCATGGCGGGGAGGAGGAAGGGAATCTTGCACAGGTTCTCGACGAAAAGATCCACGCGCTCGCGGCGGGCGAGTGCCAGGGCCGTCCGGGCGCCCGTCACGTTGGCCGTCGCCCTGTTCCCCCGGCGCAGCACGCGGATTCCACCGATGCGGTCCTCGGCGGGGGCACCGCGATGGGCCGCGCAGATGAGCGTGACGCGATGGCCGTGAGCGGCCACGCGCCCGAAGATCTCCTGTAGCCAGGTCTCCGCGCCGCCGGCCTCGGGGTGAGTGACGTCCCGGTAGTCGAGCAGCGCGATGTGGAGCGGGGACGGCAAGAGCCCCTTCCTTGTCCGGAACGGCCCGGGCATCATCCGATCGATTCCAGCGAAGCGCCCGAACTTCTTGGGGAATCACCGGTTCCGGCATCCTACCACGGGGCCGGATGCGTCACAATGCCGGCACCGCTCTCCTCTACTCTCTCCGCGCCGGGACCGTCTTCTCGACGGAGAGCGTGACCATGACGACGGTCCCGAACAGAAGCGCCGGCAGGATCTGCAGGAAGCTCCGGTTCACGACGGTGCCGCTCACGAGCCAGAGGTAGGCGTTGCCGACGCAGAACAGGTAGAGGAAGGCCCCGAGCAGGGCGAGGCCGTAGAGCGCGAGGACATGCTCGGCATGGCGGGCGAAGCGGATCGAGAGCCAGGGGAAGACCGCGGCCGTCACCGTGCCCACGATCATCCAGTTGTTGAAGAACCAACCGAAGTGATCCCCCAGCGGGCCCGCCACCAGCGCGATCCGGTTTCCCGGCAGGAGGTTTCCCCACACGCTCCGGAGGAAGGGTGGGCCCGGCGCGCCGTACAGGTGCGCGAGAACGAGCAGGCCCGCGACGCCGAGCGCCGCGAGGAGCGCCGCGCCGATCCAGATCGCCCCGGGCCGGGGGCGCCCGCGGCGCCAGGCCACGGCGGCCGCGATCGCGGCGAGGCCCAGGGGTAGAAGCACCTTGCCCTCGAGCTTGAACAGCGGCATCGCCGCGGCGAAGCCGAGCGCGAGCAGGAGATCGTCGCGCCTTCCCTCCCGGGCGTATCGGTAGGCATAGGCCCCGGTGAAGCACACGAAGATGGCCAGGGGCAGATCGGCGTATCCGGCGCTCACCGCGTGGACGAGCAGGAGCGGAAAGCCGGAGAGCAGATAGGTGCCGACGAGGGCAGCCTGCGCGCCGACGCGGGCGCGCAGGTTCTCGTGGAAGAGCAGGAGGAGCGCCGCGTAGTAGTTCCAGTGCGCGAGGTTCACGCCGAACTCGTCCCACCGCCCGCCGCACATCCCGAACCACGCGAGCACGAGGCCCGGGACCATTGGATATCCCGGGGGCAGGGGGTAGCCCGCGGGCGTCCCCCAGTCGTAGGTGTGCCGGGCGAGACCGAGCGCGCACTTGAACGCGTCGTCGGTCCGAAAGAGATCCGTCAGGTTCATCGAGAGCACCCACGCGAGCTTGGCAAAGATGAGCGCCAGGAGGATCCACTCCCATGGGGCGCGGCGCCGCGCCTCCGGCCGTGGCGGAGACGGTGGCGTCACCGCGGCGCGCCGGCGGCGTATTCGATCGTGGAGGAAGAGGGCGACGGCGGGCGCCTGCAGGAGCCAGACGGCGGCAGGGGTGACGCGCAGGCCCGCGGCGGCAAGGAGCAGCATCCCGAGGCCCGTGAAGAGGATCCCCGCGAGGTAGCCGAGCGCGATTCGCTCTCCCGGGCTTCGCGCGTCCATGCCCGGCCGGCGCAAGAGCGACACGAGGCCGAGACCCGAGAGCGTCGTCCACGCGGTTGCGAGGAGGTGCGCGAGGAGCGTCATCGGGTCCGCTCGTACACCACGAGACGACCCGGCGTCCGCTCCGCCAGGACCCAGCCGGGGCGGCCCTTGAGTGGATCGTCCCCCCATCCCCAGATCAACGCGACGTCCGCCCGGTCCAGGCTCGAAGCCCGCCGGGCGGGCTGCCCGTAGTACCAGGCCCGGTTCACCGCTTCCCACAGGACCGGCGGCCCGTTCACCTGGAGCCATGCGCTTGCGCCCGCGGGGACACGCGTGCGCAGGGCGTGCACCGCGTCGGCGAACCAGGGGAACACCTGTTCGCGCCGGGCGAGGTACTCATCGAGCGTTCCGGATCGGAGGCGCATGGTGGCGGCCTCCCGGGCGTTCAGGAAGAGGTCGGTGCCGTTGCGAAGGTCCGCGATCGCGTACAGGACCACGCACGTGATCGCGGCATGGGCGACGATCGGGAGCGGCTCGCGCAGGAGGAAACGGCGCAGCAGGAGGATGCCGAGGGCGATCACGCCACCGGCCCAGAGCAGGAACCCGAAACCCAGGCC
>JBGPLH010000198.1:0-6337 GCA_041486365.1 Thermodesulfobacteriota bacterium
CAGGCCGACTGAGGCCCCGCGCGGATCGCCATCGGTTCTGCGTTTCGCGCGCAAGCGAGGGACCTGGCACGCCCCGGGGAGGTCTCCTGTGAAGGAAGAGAGGGTTTCCTTCCCCAACCAGCGCGGCCGGAGGCTGGCGGGCCTGCTCGTCCGACCTGATCTCGGCGAGCCGGCGGCCGTCGTCGTGATGGCCCATGGCATGCTCTCGGGGAAGAACAGCCCCAAGCACATCGAGCTTTCCCGCCGGCTGGCGGATCGTGACATCGCATCGCTCCGGTTCGACTTCTCCTCCCGCTACGAATCCGAAGGCCCGATCGAGGAAATGACGTACGCGCAGGGCGTGGAGGATATGCGCGCCGCGGTCGAGTTCTCCCGCGAGACGCTCGGTCCCCTGCCTCTGGGCCTGCACGGATCCAGCATGGGCGGCGCGATCGTGCTGCTGTACGCCGCGCGGCACGGAGGGGTGGACGCGATCGCCACGATCGCGGCGGTGGGGAGGCCCGCCCCCCTCTGGGAGAAGTGGCTCGGGCCCGAAGGCATGGCGCGATGGGAGCGGGAAGGTTGGACGACCTTCGAAAACCAGCGAATCCCCTGGGGGTTCTACCGGGACGCCCTGTCGAAGGACGCGATCGCCGCAGCCGCGCGAGTCCGCTGCCCGCTGCTCGTGGTCCACGGCGACGAGGACACGATCGTCCCCGTGGAGCAGGCGGAGGCGATCCACGCGGCGGCCCCGGGGCCGAAACGGATCGTGATTATTCCCGGCGGCGGCCACCGGTTCGACCGCGCGGAGGAGCTCGACCGGATGCTTGGGGAAGTGTCGGATTGGTTCGCCGAGCATCTGATCTGAACGCCTCCCCGGTCCCGGGCGGCGGCCCGGGCGGTTCCTCCGGGGTGCCCTTCGTGGTATGTTCGGGGGGGTTCGTTCTTTCCGGTGAGGAGGCCCCGATGGCCGCCGAGACGCGTCCCCCCTCTCCCGCCGAAGCGCCGCTGGATACCATCCTGGTGCCGGTCGACTTCTCCGAGCATTCGATCCACGCCGTCGACTACGCGATCCGCCTGGCCCGCGTGTTCCACTCGCGCGTCGTGCTCGTGCATGTGTATCACTTCCCGGTGGAGCTCCTCACGGACTGGTCCGCATACGGCACGCTCGCCGGATCGGCGGAGATCCTCGAAGGGCTCCGGAAGGATCGAGAAGAACAGATGGCGGCGCTCGCCCGGGAGAAGGCAGCCGCCGGGGTGCCGCTTGAGGCGCGGGTCCTGGAGGGGACCCCCTTCAGCGAGCTATGCAAGGCCGCGCGGTCCGAGGGGGCGAACCTTATCGTGATGGGGACCCGGGGTCTCACCGGCCTGAAACACGTCCTGATCGGAAGCACCGCCGAGAAGGTGGTCCGCAAGGCGCCCTGCCCGGTGCTGGTGCTCAAGCCCCACGACTTCGAATTCCAGCTTCCCTGACTATCCCCCAGGCTCCCGACCAGGACACCTCGACGATGTCCGGCCAGCCGCCCACAGGCTCCCCTGATCCCACGAACGGCTCGAGCGTGGACGACGTCCTTCCGCCGCTTGCCGAGGACCGCGGCTCGCCGCTGCTCCTGGGCACGCACTCGGAGGAGGAGACGCGCGCACGGCTGCAGGCGTGCGGCATGATCGACCGACTCGCGGATCTCGGCTTTCGGGCGCTCCGGTTCGACATCTCGCCTTACCGCGTGGAAGGCCAGACGATCCGCATGTACGACGAGGTCGCCGATCCGGATCGGCTCCTGATTGATCTCCGGCTGCGTCTGGAGGACGTGATCCCGGCGGTCCGCTTCGTGACGGAGGAGCCATTGCGCGAAGCGCGCATGCTCCGGATTGAATGGCTCGCGCTCCAGAATCCGCGCGGAGCGTTCACGCCGGAACGGCCGCGCCTTCCGGACCAGCGGCATCCGGGGCTCGGCCTGGGCGCCAATGCGGTCCGGTTCCTCGGGCACCTCGCCCACGATCATCGCTGCGACGGGCTCCTCAGCTTTCCGGAGCACTACCACAACGCCGTCATGTACGCCCGGAGGTTCGTCTTCTTCCACGCGGGCCGCCAGGGCGCCCACCAGGGAATGCTGCGGGATCTCCAGGAGCGAACGCTGGCCGAGCGCTCTCTCGCGATCGACGCGGGGTGCCTCATGTCGGAGCCGGGCGCGCGCCCGGAGGCCTGGGTGGCCTCCGAGATGGTGCTCCCGATCTCGCGACGTCTGCTGGAGATAGTGCGCTCACGTTTCTGGCGCCGGGAAGAGCGCGAAGGGGAGCGCGCGCGAAGCTGGCGGATCGACTGGGAACGCTTCGACCGTCAGTACCCCCCCGGAGGTCCCGAGCCCGGAGATCCCGCACGGAGCGCGGGCCGACTCTGAAAACGAGCGGCCGACGCCGGCGCGCGGGCCGACCGCCGTCTGAAATGAGGAAGCCTCAGGGGAAGATCAGGACCGGCGTTCCCACCCGAACGAGATGGTACAGAACCCGGATGTCCTCGTTGGAGAGCGCGATACAGCCGTCCGTCCAGTCGATGTGGTGACGGCGGACGAAGCCGCGGTACTCGCTGCCCTCCCCGTGGATCCCGACGAAGCCGCCGAGCGCGGTTCCCCAGGGCGGCTCGCGCCCGTCGCGAGTCGCGGCGCGAATCGCCTCGAACTCTTCTGTCGAGATGGCGCCGCGGCGAAGTCCCTCGTCCCCGTCACGCGTGTTCGGATAGGAGAGACCGAGGAACAGCAGGAAGCGAGAGCGCGGGCGCTTGGACGAGATGAAGTAGGCCCCTTCGGGCGTTCGGAAATCGCCCTGGCGCCGTTTCTCCCATTCGGGCCGTTTGCCGAGGGTGACCGGGAAACGTCGCCTGAGGATATCGTCCTCGAAATAGAAGAGACGGCGCTGGGACTTGTAGATGACGACCGTGGCCCGGCTTCCTGGGGCCGCCTGGGCGGGGGCGGCCGGAGGCCAGGGGAGCACCAGGATCAGGAGCGAAGCGGCCGAGACGACGATACCCCGCCGCAGCGCGCGCAGGCACCCGCAATCTCTGCGGGAAGGGAAGGCAGGCCGGAGCGCCCCGCCGGGTTCCACCCGGCGGTGTCGGGCAATCCTGTCCGGGCGGTGCAATTTTCTGTACACGATCTTCCGCTTTTTGATATAGTGCCGCCCGTTTCGGAAAGGGGGTAGAGGACCAATGCGAAACAAAGGGATGTTCAAGTCGTTTTCCATGATCGCCGCCCTCCTCGTGTTCTCGTCTCTCTCCGTTGGCTGCGCCAAGTGGAAGGAGACGCGGGACGCGAAGGATCAGGCGGTGAAGGCTTCCGCGGACGCGATGGCGGCCGCGCAGCGGGCCGAAAGCGCGGCAAGCCGCGCCGAGGCCGCCGCGACGCGAGCCGAGGACGCCGCCTCGAAGGCCGAGGCGATCTTTGAGAAGTTGCAGCGCAAGTAAGACGGCCTGTCGGGACCGCGATCCCTTCTGGGCCGTTTGCCAGATACGGAACCCCCGCTCTCTCGGCGGGGGTTTCGTCTTTCCGGTGGCTATCCGCGCGGACCCGCAGGTGCGTCCAACACCGTTTCCACGTCCAGCGCCCGCGTGATGTTCACAGGGAACCCGCGCGCCTCCTGCGACGCCCGCCGGACCCGATCGGGGTCGACGCGGTACTCGACGCCCATTTCCCGGATGAGCCGCCACGCCTCGGCCTCCGGATTCGGGATCAGGTTGTAGGGATCCCGGTGCACCTCGAGAAACACCTCCAAGCCGTCCAGCCCCACCTTCACCGGCGCATAGATGATCTCGACGGGGAAGCCCTTCGGGACTCGATCGAACAACCAGTGGATGTCCTCCGGATACATTCGGATGCATCCGTGGCTGTAGTAGCGTCCGACACCCCAGGGACGGTTGGTGCCGTGGATCCCGTAGCCCGGGATCGAGAGAACGAACCGGTACTTCCCGAGGGGATTATCGGGGCCGGGCGGCACGAAGGAGATGGGGTTCTCCATGTCCCGCTGGATGGAGGGCGGGATCCTCCAGACCGGGTTCACCTCCTTGCGGGCCACCTTGAACCAGCCGCGCGGCGTCTGCCAGTTATAGGGGCCGAGGCCTAGCGGAAACGTGATGACCTCCTCAGGAGCGCCGGGGAAGTAGTACATCCGCATTTCAGGCACGTTGATCACGACACCCCGGTGCCCGCTCGGTGGGACGACAAATGCGGAAGGAAGGATCACCCAGGGTGAGAGATGCGGTAGCCAGGGATCGACGCCGGGGTTGGCTTCCTCGAGCTCGCCAATCCCGAGGTCTGCCCGCCGCCCGAGATCGAGAAAGGTCTCTCCGGCCTTGGCCCTGTAGACCTCCATCTCACCGATCACCATGTGGTAGGGACCCGGCGGCGTGAAGGCCACCCGGTAGGCGTGTACGTTCGCGCGGGGGGGCGCATCGATGGATTCTCCCGGCGCAGAGTTCCCCTCGGGGAGGGCCGGGATGTCGGTGTCGGGCGATTCCCCCGGCGGCGTCCACGCGCCGGGGTTCTCTCCATCAGGCACCACAACCGATTCGCCAGGCGGAAGCGTGCCCCCGGGGTCCGCCCCCATCGCGGCGAGCGCTACGATCAGGGCGGCTACAATACTCCCGAAGCGATTCAGAACTTTCCTCCTTGTCGTCGGCCCACGCGTTACCGGAGTCGGCTCGCGCTTCCCGCCAGACTTTCAGGCGAGGGAGATCAAGCGTGTCATCGTCCCTCGATTCCACCGGAACGGGGCTCCCGCGCGCGGGCGACGGCCATGGGTATAATCGCCCGCGCGATCTTTTGCCAGGAAGGATTCATGCGCTATCCACGGGATCGGGGACGCCGGCTCGATCACGCGCCCGACGGCAATGCACCGGATCGCTCCCGTCGAGGAGGCCCAGGCTTTCCTTCACGTCCCGAACCCTAGGTCAGGATCCGGCGCACCGCTTCGCTTACCCGTTTCCCGTCGACACCCCCTCCCAGCCTCCTGAGCGCCTCCTTCATCACCAGCCCCATTTCCTTCATGCTCTGCGCCCCGGTTTCGGCTACGACCTCACGCACGACCCTCTCGATGTCTTCACCGGATGCGGGGGGCGGGAGGTAGCTCTCGAGGATCCCCAGCTCCTGGCGCTCCCTGGCGGCAAGGTCCTCGCGCCCTCCCTTCTCGAAAGCCTCGATCGAATCATGGCGCTGCTTGCAGAGCGACTGGACAACCCGGATCACCTCGTCGTCCAACAGTTCGTGGCCGAGTTCGATCTCCTTGTTCTTGATGGCCGAGCGAAGCATACGGATGGTCGATAGCCGGACCGCCTCCCGGGCCTTCAGAGCCGCCTTCATCTCCTCCTCGAGCCTGGCCTTGAGCCCCATCAGGTGTCCTCCCCGGCTGGCCCGAGGTCCGCCAGGCGCAGCGCAAGTGCCCGATAATGCAGTGATAACTTTTTGTGAAGTCGCGTTCAATTTTTCTTGACACGATGCGATAAAACCCGTAGGCTCGGAGCTGTCGAGACTCTAGCACGAAGCGATCCAGGTGAGTGCCAACGGGCAAGCTCGGGGGAGCATTTGCCCAAGCCCGTTCTCTCAAGGCCATTATCGAAGGTGCCCCTCTTCCGGCAGGCATGGGGCATGGCGACACCCGTGAGCCACCGCGGCATCCTAGAAGAGCAGGATGTCGTCTGAAGCACGGTTATCACGGGATCTTTTTTTCCCGATAAACCTGACGGCCTGGATAAAGATTTTGAAGCTAGCGCTTCCTACTTTCGTCAAGGCGCCCGAAAGCATCCCCATAGCCGCCTCCAAACGGGCTGCGCACCTACGGCGAGACCCGGCGAGGCAAGGCAGAAGAGCCGAACGATGAAGATCCCGAAGATGAAGGATGAGCTCCTGAAGGAAGAGCTTGTTGAGCTCGACGCGGGACCCGCATTGGGCCTGGACGAGAGCGACCTCTTCCCCGGTGACGGACCTCTTCCGGTCCCTCTCGACGAAACGGCCGAGGACACCGAGGCCGTGGCGGCGGATGCCGCCGCGGAGGCCGAGCCCGAGGAGGAGGCGCCCGTTGCGCGTGGGCGCGAGACCCGGGAGACGGAATTCTTTCCCGGCAACATCCTTGCCAAGTACTTCCGCGAGATCGGCGGTAGCCCCCGGCTGACGAAGGAAGACGAGGTACGGCTGGCGCAGGAGATCGAGCGCTGCCGCAACCTGATCCGCGACCTCGTGATCAGCGTGCCCTTCACGGCCCAGAAGCTCCTCGCGCTCACCGATGAGCTCAAGGCGGGCCAGGTGAACATCTACGAGATCACCTCCCGTGTCGAACGCGGCGATAGCGAGACCCGCAAGGAGGAAGAGATCCG
>JBGPLH010000199.1:0-6318 GCA_041486365.1 Thermodesulfobacteriota bacterium
AGGGCGCCCATCTTCTCCCGCTCGAGGTCCTTCTTCTCGAGGACCGTGCAGCGAAGGCCAACCTCTTTCGCCATGTGTCTCGCGGCCTCGGCAAGCACGGCCGGGGGGTGGTCGGAGCCCGACTTGTTGGCCAGGTCGCGCACGAACGTGACGCAGTCGGCGAGGATCTCCCCGCGGCGGACCCCGTCCTTCATCTCGCGGGCGCTGTCCGGGTCGTGCTCCACGAGGATCAGATCGGCGATGGGCTTGTGGTGCTTGTTGCGGCTGGCGCCCTTGTACTCGGTGAACTGGTAGCCTCCGAGCCGGGTCCCCTCGACGAGGGCCTGGGCCGCGTCGGCGGGCAAGAAGCCGCCGGCCCCCGCGCCGTGCACCACGGTCGCCATGCGCGTGACCCCGAGCCCCAGCGCCACCTGCGCCGCCGTACCGGCCGCCTGCCGGACCCGATCGAGGACGAAGTCCTCCTTCTTGCCCAGACCCACGACGAGGATCCGCTTGGCCCGCACCCCGCGGGCCGGCCGGAACAGGAGCGTCTCGTTCAGCCTCCCCCTGAAATCGCCGCCCTTCACGTAAGCGGAGATGAGGCCCCGCGTGGCCCTGTCCACGGCCCCCGTGGCGCCTCCGGGCGTCTTCGTGCCCTCGAATAGATTCAGCACGAGGAGGTCAGCGGGCGTCTTCGAGATGTCTCCGGCTTTCAGGATCACTTGCATCGAATGAGAACCCCTTCATCAGAGAGTGTGCGCGAGGCCGCGCGCGCGGTGCGGCTTCAGGGACGCAAAGAATACGGCGGCGCCCCGGGGTTGTAAAGAATCACACCCCCGCGAGGGATCGCGGCGAGGCCCCGCGGGACGGCCCGAGCGTTGCGATCGCGGCTGCCGGAGCGACACGATCGGATGATCGGGGCGGAGTCGCAGGAAAGCGTCACCTGCGGGCTTTTCGCGCGGGCGCCGCGGCAATTACCCGTTGACTTTTGGGACCTCTTTCTCTAGGGTGAGGGACCCCACCCAGACGACCGAAAGGCCAAGAACTCGTCCGATGCCAGGCGCTCTCCCAACGGCCCCTTTGGGGGGCGCCGCCCTCCAGGGCGGCGTGCTCGATCTCATCTGGAACGCGGGACCCATCGTCAAGCTGGTCCTCCTGCTCCTGCTCGCGTTCTCCTTCATTTCCTGGGGAATCATCTTTTACAAGTACCGGGTCATCAAGAAGGCCTTCACCGAGTCGAAGGCGTTCCTGGAGATCTTCTGGGAGGGCCGGAGCCTCGATCTGATCTACGAAGACGTGAAGGGGCTCACGGCGAGCCCGCTGTCCAACATCTTCCGGGCCGGCTACATCGAGCTGGTGAAATTGAAGCGGATCGCCGGTTCCGGGCGCGCCCCGGCCGGGGCCAGGCCGGCGCCCGGGCCGCTCGCGGCGAGCTATCTCGATGACATCGTGAAGAAGATCCGCTGGACGAGCGCGGCGGAGGTCAACCACCTCGAGAAGTACGTCTCCTTCCTGGCGACGACCGGCTCCACCGCGCCCTTCATCGGCCTGTTCGGCACGGTGTGGGGCATCATGGACGCCTTCCGTCATATCGGCGTGAAGGGGGCGGCGAGCATCGCGGTGGTCGCTCCGGGAATCTCGGAGGCCCTCATCGCCACCGCGATCGGGTTGTTCGCCGCGATCCCGGCCGTGGTCGGCTACAACTACTTCGTGAACAAGATCCGGATCATCGTGAAGGAGGTCGAAGGGTTCACGGACGACTACGTTGGCGACCTCCACAAGTACTTCGAGAAGGAAGAAGGATGAAAGTCGGCAGGGAGTCCGAGACACTCTCCGAGATCAACGTCACACCCTTCGTCGACGTGATGCTCGTGCTCCTGATCATCTTCATGGTGACGGCGCCGCTCATCCAGCAGGGCCTGGATGTGAATCTCCCCGAGACCACCGCGAAGGGGCTCAAGTCGCCCGAGGATCCGACGGTCCTCTCGATCAACAAGGGCGGCCAGATCTTCTTCGGAAGGAACGAGGTTGCCATCGGCAAGCTTCGTGGCTTCGTCGAGGCGATGAAGGAGAACAAGGGGCTCGAGGAGGTCTACCTGAAGGCCGACAAGGACGTGCCCTACGGGACCGTCGTCAAGGTCATGGCCGAGATCAAGGCCGCGGGGATCGACCGGCTGGGGATGATCACGATCCCCGAAAGCTGAGCGATGGCTTCGTCCACCTTCGATAGCCTGTTCGGCGGCGGAATCGATCCGCAGCTGAAACGAATGGTGGCGCTGTCCGCGCTGGCCCATCTCGTTCTCGGCCTGCTTGCGTTCCTCACGCTCCGGAGCGGCCCCCTGCCGGTGGATTACAACCCCGCCATCAACGTCGCGCTCGTCGACCTGCCGGAAGTCACGGACCTCAAGGACGTGAAGCTCGGCGCGCCGAAGCCCAAGCAACTGCCGGCGCCGCAGCAGAAGAAGCCCGAGGTGAAAGAGGCTCCCCAGGCGAAGAAGATCCCGGAGCCGGAGAAGAAGGTCTTCGCCCTCGAGGAGCAGCAGAAGACCACGAAGCGGGCCACCGAATCAAAGAGCGTGAAGCGGGAGAACCTGCAGGCGAAGATCGAGAGCGCCGTCGACCGGATCCGCGAGCAGCAGATGGCGGTCGCGCGCATCCGCAACCGCGTACCCGACTCGGCGATGCCCGAGGGGACGCCCGGCGGGAACGTTCGCGGGATTGGCGCGCTGCGGGTGGGCTACGAGGCGCAGCTCGTGATGATCCTGCGTGACATGTGGGAGCTGCCGCCGTCGTTCCTGGGGCAGAACATCGAGGTCGTCGTGTCCATGCACATCAACCCGCAGGGCCAGATCATCGACTGGAGTATCGAGCGGTCCTCGGGGAACCCCTCCTTCGACGACACGGTGTACCGCGCCATGACCAAGACGCAGCAGCGGCAGGATCTCCCAGTGCCCGATCCGGCGGCCTATCAACTCATCAAGGATGGGTACGAGGTCACGTTCAATCCGCTGACGTTCTTCCAGGGAGAGACGGGCTGAGCATGACCCTCTCGCACGAACGGACCCGCGCGCTCGGCGCCCTTCTGCTCGTCGTCCTGCTCCCCTGCCTGGTCGCCTGGCCCGGAAAGGCGCGGGCGCAGCGGCGGACCCTCGTCGTCACCCCCTTCGAGCGCAAGTTCAAGATCGCGATCCAGCCCTTCGTGGGAGACTCGGTGGAGGCCAACGCCACCGGGGCGAGGATCGCGCAGGTGGTCTCGAGCGATCTCGACTTCACCGGGATCTTCCAGCCGCTCAATCCCAACGCGTTCCTCGAGGACGCGCGCAAGATCGAGAACATCGACTTCACGGGGTGGCAGGCGCTCGGTGCCGAGGCGCTGGTCAAGGGAAGCGTGACGCCGGAGACCGGGGGCATGATCAGTGTCGAGGCGCGGATCTTCGACGTGTACAAGGGATCGCGGGTCGTCGGGAAGCGCTATAGCGGCCCGGCGAGCGAGTGGCGCAAGATCGCCCACCGGATCGCCAACGAGATCTTCAAGTACTTCACGGGGGACGACGGGGTCTTCGACACGCAGATCACCTACGCCGGCAAGCCCAACCGCCTGGTGAAGGAGGTCTACGTTGCCGACTTCGACGGGGCCAACGTGGTCCAGGTGACCCGGAACGGATCCATCAACAACTATCCGAACTGGTCCAGGGACGCGGGTCAGATCTGCTTCACCTCGTTCAAATCGGGCCGCCCGACGCTCTTCGTGATCGGCCGCGGAGGCCACGGAGCGCGCTCGGTGCGTCCCTCCTCGACGATCCTGCAGGGGGCCTGGTCGCCCATGTCAAGCGAGCTGGCGGTGGCGGGCCAGGTGGGCGTGGGGAACAGCGAGATCCTGCGCCTTACTCCGGACGGCGCGAGCTTCGTGCGGCTCACGAATCATCCCTCGATTGACACCTCGCCCACCTGGTCTCCGGACGGCTCGAAGATCGTCTTCGTGTCGGACCGGTCCGGCTCGCCGCAGATCTACGTGATGAACGCCGACGGGTCGGGACAGCGCCGTATCTCGTACCAGGGGGCCTACAACGTGCACCCCGTCTGGTCCCCCAAGGGGGACCGGCTCGCCTACGCCGCCATGGTGGGGGGGCATTTCGACATCTTCACGATGCGGCCGGACGGGACGGACGTCGCCCAGCTCACGTCCAGCGGCAACAACGAATACCCGTCCTGGGCCCCCAACGGACGGCAGATCGTATTCCAGTCGGGGCGCGGCGCGGGGACCGCGATCTACGTGATCAACGCGAACGGCAGCAACCTGCGGCCGATCATCCGGGCGCCCGGCGGCGCCACGGCGCCCACCTGGTCGGGGCACATCCCCTAGACGGGGCGGATCAGGAGGCGGAGTGGACTCATCACGGGGAGGGGGGAACATGAAGCTTCGAGGCGTTTCCACATGGCTGCTTCTGGCGGCGGTACTGGTTCCGCTCGTCGCGCTCGGCACGGTCGGCTGCAAGAAGAAGGGACCCAAGGGAGTCGAGACGACGGGCGGCGGGATGTCCGGCGTGGGGGCCGAGGGGCTCACCGGACGCGCGGCCCAGGTCACGGATGCCCAGAGCCGGCTCCAGGCCGCCTACTTCGAGTACGACGCCTTCGACCTGTCGTCGTCCGCGCAGGAGGCGCTCCGACAGAACGCGAAGATCATCGAGCAGTACCCTGACGTGAAGATCCAGATCCAGGGCAACTGCGACGAGCGGGGGTCGGAGGAGTACAACCTTGCGCTGGGCGACAAGCGGGCCCGGTCGGCCCGGGACTACCTGGTCAACCTCGGAATCTCGCCCGATCGGCTCACGACGATCAGCTTCGGCGAGGAGCGCCCGGTCGACCCGGGCCATGACGATACGGCCTGGGCCAAGAACCGACGCGACGAGTTCGTGGCGGAGTAGGCCGACGGCGACGATGTGGGGCGCGCAGGCGCCCCGCGCGGTCGCCGCTCCACGGGGGCGGACATGCAGGGCGAAAAGGGGTGGCATATGCAGGCTGTGGTCATCGCGCGTCTGGCGGCCGTCGTGATCCCGCTCGCGCTCTCCACCGGGTGCGTGACCTGGACGGCGACCGAGAAGGAGGATCTTCTGAACGACGTGGGCCGGCTCAAGCAGGACATGCGCGACATGAAGGGGCCGAGCTCCGGGAGCGGCGTCCGCGACCAGCTCGCGGACACGAACAACAGGCTCACCTCTATGGACACGCAGCTTGCGCAGCTCAAGGGGGTGGACGAGGACTTCGATCACCGGCTCGCGCAGCTCGAAGGGGACGTGCAGGCGCTCCGCGGCGGCGCCGCCCCGGGCGGCGTCACGACTCCGGGTACGGCGGGCGCCCCGGGCACGGTGCCGGAGCCGGGAGCCCAGGCGGGAACGGTGCCTCCCTCCACCGGCGCCAGCGACCAGTTCGACGCCGCCATGCGGTCGTTCCGGGAGGGGAGATACAAGGAAGCGGATACCTTTTTCTCGGAGTACATCCGCGAGAACCCCCGGTCGACGAACATCGAGGACGCCTACTTCTACAAGGCCGAATCGCAGTTCGCCGAGGGCAACTACGAGGACGCCATCGTCACCTACGACGAGTTCCGGAAGCGCTTCCGGGGGAGCCGGCTTGTGGCCCCGGCCCTGCTCAAGCAGGGGCTCGCGTTCAAGGCACTCGGCTTCAAGAGCGACGCACGGACGTTCTTCCGGGAGTTGATCCGCCTCTACCCGAACTCCACCGAGGCCTCCCAGGCGCGCAAGGAGCTCGACGCCCTCTAGGCGACGGGGTTGTCCTTTTGCGATCTGGCGCTATCTTAGCCCCCCTGCGTCGCGACGAGGCCGCCCCCAGGGGGTACGACGCCCCACTTTTCGGGCGGCCATGGCAGGGATTTTCTCCACGCCCCGGAGTACCCCCGAAGGGAGGCTCAGCTGGGGCCGGAGGGCCGTTCGCGCGGCGCGTGGCCGGCGCTCACCCATCCCGATCCCGGGCACTCAGGGGGGTGGCATGAACAAGCGTGAACTGAAGAAGTTCCGGGAGCTCCTCCTCTCGCAGAAGCGGGAGATCCTGAAGAACGCCTCCAAGACCCTCGGCGGGGAGATCCACCTGGATCCCGACGATTTCCCCGACGAGATCGATCTCGCCTCCTCCGAGAGTGCCCTGGCTTTCACCGGGCGGCTCCGGGAGCGCGAGGCGACGCTGCTCGTGAAGATCGACCGGGCCCTGGAGAAGCTGGCCGAGGGCTCCTTCGGCATCTGCGAGAACTGCGGCGAGAAGATCGGCGTGAAGCGCCTGGAGGCCCGGCCCGTGGCCGAGCTCTGCATCGACTGCAAGACCGAG
>JBGPLH010000200.1:0-6289 GCA_041486365.1 Thermodesulfobacteriota bacterium
CCCGTTCAGGAAGAGGAACTCTTCGAGGTCGCGCCGGGCGTCGTCCTCCAACCCCAGGAACTCCAGGGCCACGCCCTCTGGCTTGCCCGGTTTCGCGTCCGCCCGGATCACGCGGGCCTGGGCCGAGAGCACGCGCCCGTTCCTGGGGAGGGAGAACCTGAGCCGCACGAAGGGCCCCAACGCTTCCGCAGCATCGGTCTCCACGTAGGCTCCCGTCCCGCTCAGGTTCACGAGGTAGCCCAAGGCCTGGACCTGCTCGGTCTCGAGCATGGCGTCCCGCCGTAGCGCCAGCCGGGGGGGCGGGCGCCGTCCCTCATCACCGATCAGGAAGCGCGCCTTGGTGAGCAGCTCGAAGGGATTGATCGGCAGGTGGATCGTCTCGTCCGCGCCGACGGCCCCGGGATCCTCCGGCGAGTCCTCTGGTCGCGGATCCTCACCGGCCGGAACGGCGGCAAGGATGGGCGTCCAACGGCAGGCGGGGTGATCTTTGAAGGCCCGGTAGAGCTCGGATCCCCGGAGCTCGCCCGCCGGGCGGCCCACGAAGATGAGATCGGGCGGGCGCGATTCCGCGAGCAACAGCCCCGACCGGCCCTCCCGCACGGCGTGAACGAGATAGCCGGCGCGGCGCAGGATCCGCTCGTGGATCGAGACGCCGCCCGGTGTCGCGTCGACAAAAAGAATGGTCTTCATCGCGATAGGCGGACCGCCGCGGCCGGCGGCGGCGGCGTTGAAAGTTCGAAAAGTTCGGGGGGAACCCGTGCCCGGGCAAGGCGACCTTACACTCGCGGGAGGGGAAAACGCAATCAGGCGTTTGGGCCGGGCGCAAGAACAGGACCGCCGGGCCTGAGCCCGGCGGCCTGTGGGTGATCGTGCATGCCGGGAGCACGGCGTGCACGTCGGAGCCCTGCTAGTGGTGATAAGTGGCGAGCCCTCCGAGGACCAGGAACCATAGACCGTGCAGGTCCTTGAGCAGCTTCCAGAGCTTCTGTCGAAGCTTCTCCTTGAACTCCGAGGAGGCTTCGATCGGGAGCTTGTCCGCCTCGCAGAACTCGATGAACTCCTCGTCTTCGAGCCGGGACGCCCCGACCGGTGATTTCGCGCGCGCTTCGGGCTTCATTTTCTTCTTCTCCGGGGCGTTGTCGGGCTTCCGTGCCATGATTCCTATGCCCACGCCAGCTTCTTTTCTTTCTCGGCTCCGGGGGAGAGCATCCTCTTGATCCGGTAGAGGTTCGACTTGACCGCGTCCTTCGAACGACTGGTGCGTGAGGCGATCTCCCCGATGCTCAGGTTCTCGAGGTGGCGCATCGCGAACATCTCGTACTGCGCGTCCGTGAGCGAGTCAAGGATGCGGTGAAAGGACATGGCCGCCTCCTTCAACTCGAGCTGGAAGTCAGGGCCGTAGCTCATGGTGGCCCGGACCGTGCGTAAGCCGCTCGCCTCCACCTCCTCGAACAGGACCTGAGGAGGCCTTGTCCGCCGGAAGAAGTTGTTGATGTTGTTCTTCATGATCCCGTAGATCCAGGACAACAGCGTCGACCTTCCTTCGAAGTTCTTCAGCGAAGTGAAGACGCAGTAGAAGATTTCTTGGACCAGCTCTTCCGTCTCTCCGTGATCCCGGACCTTCTGGTAGGTGAAGTTATAAACCCTCTTGAAATAGCGGTTGTAGAGGACATTGAAGTGCTGCTCGCTCCCCTCTTTTATCCGCTCCACGAGTTCTTTGTCGCTCAGCTCCGTGAGATCCATGAACAGCCTCCGTGCCTATCACCCCGGTATACCCCCGTGTGAGGAGTGGCCTCTCCTCGTGCGATAGGTAGGTGGCGATATAGGGAGCGCGGTGTCAGACGGCTCGGAGGAAAACGGAAAAAGGCCCTATATACGGCGGGGCCGGGGGGCTGCCGGGAGGGCTTGCGGCCTTGACCGGGGCTTTTGACGACCGACCGGTCAGGGTTATTGGGGGATGGCTAGTTCTCTTCGGTGATCTTCTTGCGGATCCGGTAAAGGTCCGACTTGATAGCGTCCTCGGAGCGCTGAGTGCGTTCGGAGAGGTCCCTGATGGAGACCCCGTCCAGATGGTGGAGCAGGTAGATTTCCCGGCTCTCGGGGTCGAGGGCTTCGAGCGCCTCTACTGCCCGACGCCCGGTCTGGCGCGCCGACGCCCGCCTTTCCGGGGTGACCTCGTCCTCAAGAGAATCGGGGATCTCGTTGACTTCTAACCGCTGAGTGCCGATCCCCTCCTCGGCTTGGGACTTGCGCAGGTAGTGGCGCTTGAGAAGGTTTCGGGTGATGCCGTAAAGCCAGTGCAGGAACGAACCCTCGGCCCGGTAGTTGGCGAGGCTCGTCACCGCCTGGATGAAGATCTCCTGCGTCAGATCCTCCGCATCGCCCCCCTCACCGACGCGCCGGGAGACGAAGTTGTAAACACGCTGGAAATGACGCTCGTAGAGCACATCGAAGCACTCTTTCGAGCCGGCCAGGGCGCGCTCGATCAGGACCTCGTCCGTCAGGACGGCGCGACTCATCGTGGCTGACATGTAAATCCCCTCCCACAAAAAAAACGGGCTAATCCTCCGTTGAACGGAAGATCACCCGCTTCTTCGATCAACCTCACCCTCCGGGGCGCATGGCGGCGGTGCTCCCATCGTGCTCCCGCACGACGAGTCATGGCCCCGGCGAGTAGACGTCGCCGGCTCAATCTTCTGACGATCTCTTCTGTGCCGGTCACCGGAGGCAGAGGGGAGTCGACCCCCGGCTCACACGAAAGCAGGCCGTTTCAACGGGAAAGGGAGTGAATGCTAATCCTTCCCGGTGCAACCTTATAGCAAGTTTCGTGCCGCGCTGACCGGATTGCCCTCTTTGGCAAGGGCGCGGCACGGTGGGGAAAATCCCTAACCACAGAGATAGGTAAAAGCCCACCCTTGCAAAAAGGGAAAAAAATTTCCTTTTTTTGGACAAAAAGTTTCTTCTCTTACAGGCTACTTGAGGGGAGTAAGCCCCGATGAACGAATTGGCGGAGCGGGCATGACGAGGTTCTCTAGAAGGGGGCCGGAAACACGTACCACTCCCCTTCGATCCGACGCCAGTCGTCCTCGATTTCGAACGCCTGGTCCCAGAAGACGAGCGTGTCCCGGTGCCGCCCGACGAGCTTCACGCGGGCGCTCGCCCGCTCCGGGCCTACCTGCTTCAAACCTTCCATCTCGGTCCGCTGGATCCGATACTTCCGGAACTTGTGTTCGCCCAGGCGCGAGGTGATGTAAGCGATGTAGTTCTCGAGAGCCTCCCCATCGCTGAAGTAGCTACGAAAGGTCTCGTTCTGGTAGAGGGAATGGATGTTCACCTGCCGGCCGCGCAGGAAAGCGTAAAAGCCCTTTGCCCGCTCCTGCAGCCCGGCGTCCTGGACCGCCGGGGCCGCCAACGATGAGCGCGCGGCGGGCTCATCCGGCTTGACCGGTTCTGCGGGAACACTGACGCCGGCCTGGGCACGCGCCCGCGGCACGGGCAGCCCCGCCGCCGGGGAGAAGGCGAGGAGCGCCACCAGAAGGGCCGTCCGCCGGAAGCTGCGGTCGCGGTTCACGTCCGTCCCTCCTTCTTTTGCCGTAGCACGGCGTGTGCGGCGGCCAGCCGCGCGATGGGCACGCGGAACGGTGAGCAGCTCACATAATCGAGCCCGATCCGATGGCAGAAGTCGACCGACGTGGGCTCTCCGCCGTGCTCGCCGCAGATCCCCACCTTGATCCCCTTGCGTGTGGCGCGGCCGCCCTCCACCGCCCAGCGAATCAGCTCTCCCACGCCGGCCTGATCGATCGCCACGAAGGGATCCGCGTCGAGGATCTTCTCTTCCAGGTACAGCGGCAAGAACTTGGCCGCGTCGTCACGCGACAGCCCGAAGACCATCTGCGTCATGTCGTTCGTACCGAAGGAGAAGAACTCCGCCTCCTCGGCGATCTCACGGGCGGTCACCGCCGCGCGCGGCAGCTCGATCATCGTCCCCACGAGGAAGCTCACCCGCACGCCGGTTTCCTTGCGGACGTCCGCGGCCACGCGCTCGATCACGCGCTTCACAAAACGCAGCTCGCGCACGTGTCCCACCAGCGGGATCATGATCTCGGGCGTCACCGAGATGCGCTCCTTCCGGAGCTCGCTCGCCGCCTCCAGGATCGCCCGGGCCTGCATCTCGTAGATCTCCGGGTACGTGATCCCGAGGCGGCACCCGCGGTGGCCGAGCATCGGGTTCGACTCGTGGAGCCGGTGGCTCATCTCCCGCGCGCGTTCGACCGAAACACCCAGGTGGCGGGCCACCTCCTCCAGCTCCTCTTCCTTCGTCGGCAGGAACTCGTGCAGTGGCGGATCCAGGAGTCGGATCGTGACGGGCCGGTTCGCCATCGCGCGGAAGATTCCCTTGAAGTCGGCGCGCTGCATGGGGAGCAGCTTCGCCAGCGCCCGTTTGCGCCCCTCGGGCGTCTCCGCGAGGATCATCTCGCGCATCGGGGTGATCCGGGACGCCTCGAAGAACATGTGCTCCGTCCGGCACAGGCCAATCCCCTCCGCGCCGAAGGCGACGGCCTGATCGGCCTGCGAGGGAAGATCGGCGTTCGCGCGGATCCGGAGTCGCCGCACCTCGTCGGCCCAGCGCATCACCCGATCGTAGAGCTGAAACTCCTTGGACGCCTGCGGCTTGAGGTGCTTTTCGACGAGCACCTGGACCACTTCGCTCGCCTGCGTGTCAATCTTGCCCTCGAGAACCTCCCCGGTCGTCCCGTCCAGCGAGACCCAGTCGCCTTCCTTCACCGATCTTCCGGCCACCGTGGCCGCGCGCGCCTTGTAGTCGATCTGAAGGGCGCCGCATCCCACGACGCAGACCTTCCCCATCTGGCGCGCCACCAAGGCCGCATGGCTCGTCATGCCGCCCCGCTGCGTGAGCACGCCGGCCGCGGCGCTCATCCCGCGGATGTCCTCGGGGCTCGTCTCGATCCGCGCGAGTTTCACCTGCTCGCCCCGGGCCGCCCACGCCTCCGCGTCCTCCGCGTTGAAGACGACCCGACCCGAGGCCGCCCCGGGCCCGGCCGGCAGGCCCACGGCAAGACGCCGGCCCGCCCCCACGGCGCGATCCTTGTCCTTGCTGTGGAAGACCGGGCGCAGGAACTGGTCGAGGTGCGCCGCATCCACGCGCAGCAGCGCCTCGTCGCGCCGGATCAGCCCCTCGCGCACCATGTCCACCGCGATCCGGACGGCCGCCCGCCCGGTGCGCTTCCCGGAGCGGCATTGCAGCATCCACAGCTTGCCCCGCTGGATCGTGAACTCGATGTCCTGCATGTCGCGGTAGTGCTTCTCGAGCGTCTTCTGGATCTTCAGGAGCTCGCGGTAGGACCCGGGCATCTCCCGGGCGAGCTGATCGATCGCGAGGGGCGTGCGGGTCCCCGCTACGACGTCCTCCCCCTGCGCGTTCACGAGGTACTCGCCGTAGAACTTGTTCTCACCCGTGCTCGGGTTGCGGGTGAAGGCCACGCCGGTGGCCGAGTCGTCGCCCAGGTTTCCGAAGACCATCGCCTGGACGTTGACCGCGGTGCCCCACTCGTCGGGGATCTGGTTCAGCCGGCGGTAGGCGATCGCGCGCGGGTTGTTCCAGGACCGGAACACGGCGCCGATGGCCCCCCAGAGCTGCGCGCGCGGGTCTTCCGGGAAGGGCTTGCCGGTGCGCCGGAAGATCACGTCCTTGAAGAGACGCACGAGCCGGCGGAGATCGGAGGGACTCAGATCACGGTCCTGCGTGATCCCGCGTTCCTGTTTCACTTCATCGAGGATCAGCTCGAAGGGGTCCTGGTCGTCCTTCGATTCGGGCTTGAGTCCGAGCACGACGTCCCCGTACATCTGCACGAAGCGCCGGTAGCAGTCGTAGGCGAAGCGCTCGTTCCGGGTCTGCGCGATGAGCCCCTTCACCGTGACGTCGGTGAGCCCGAGGTTCAGCACCGTGTCCATCATGCCGGGCATGCTCGCGCGGGCGCCCGAGCGGACGGAGACGAGCAGGGGGTTCGCCGGCGATCCGAACTCGGCCCCCATGATCTTCTCGACGCGCACAAGGGCGACCTCCACGGCGGGCTTCAGCGCGGGTGGGAACGTGTGGCGGTGCTCGTAGTAGTAGGCGCACAGGGGCGTGGGGATCGTGAAACCGGCCGGGACGGGAAGACCCAGGCGGACCATCTCCGCCAGGTTCGCCCCCTTGCCGCCGAGGTGGTCCCTCATCTTCGCGTTGCCGTCGGCGCGCCCGGCCCCGAAGAAGTACACGAGGCGCTCG
>JBGPLH010000201.1:0-6267 GCA_041486365.1 Thermodesulfobacteriota bacterium
ATTCCGCCCGCGTGAGCACCCCCGCGACCTGCTCCCGGTCCAGCACCGGGAAGTCCTGCTGGTAGCCCTCGAGCAGGTGCTGGAGCGCCCGGGACACCGGATCGTGGACGTCGAGCGTTCGGAAGTCCGTGATCATCACGTCCCGCACCGGCACGTTGTGGAACGCCGAGCGCATGGTGATCATGGCCGCTTCCTGCTCGGCGCCGATGTACACGAAGAGCGCGATGAAGATCAGGAACGGATTGCCCAGGAGCCCCACGAGGCCGAACAGGAGCGCCATCCCCTGCCCGATCCGCGCGGCGATCTGCGTGGCGCGCACGTAGTCCATCCGCTGCGCGAGAAGCGAGCGCAGCACGCGACCGCCGTCCATGGGGAAGGCGGGGAGCAGGTTGAAGCCGGCGAGAAAGACGTTCACCATCATGATCCGCTCGAGCAGCGACCCCTGCGTCACGCCGAGCTGTCGCACGGGCTCGACCGTCCCGGTCCAGCGCAGCCAGAGATAGATCGCCCCGGCGATCACCAGGTTCACCACGATCCCGACGATCGAGACGAGGAACTCCTGCCGGGGCTCCTCCGGCATGCGCTCCATGCTCGCCACGCCGCCGATGGGCAGGAGCGTGATGTCGCGCACCTTGATCCCGTAGTGCCGGGCCACCAGGCTATGAGAGAACTCGTGGAGCAACACGCAGAAGAAGATCGCGAGGACGAAGACGAGCCCCCGCGCGATCCCCGGGCCGCCTTCGTTCGCGTGCACGATGGCCACGAACAGGAGGAGCAGGAAGAAGGTCGCGTGGATCCGGATGGGAATGCCGAAGATCCGGGCGATCTGGAAGGACCATTTCATCGGATAGGTCTCCTGGAGCGCCCGGCGGCTTCACGGGCGGGATCTCTCGCTTTCCGCAAGACCGTAGGAGCCTCCCGGAAGAGCGTCAAGAGCGGCGGTCGCGGGGGTGCCGTCCGCCTGCCCCATCAGCCTCCCGTTTCGCGCAGACCCGCGTAGAGCGCATCGTAGAGAAAGGACGCCCGATCGAGCGTGTCGTGGTCATCCGATGCGACGAGCGGGAAGCCTGCCGAGATCGCGCGGAGCCCGGCCGACTCGGGAGTGATCCCGATCTCGTCGGCGAAGTCCGCGCCGCGCACGATCCGCGCGAGACGGCGGAGCGCCGGGTCCTCCGGACAACGCTCCTCCACGAGGACCTCGAAGGAGCAGCGGCCCCCGGCGTCCCGGTGCGCGTACGTGGCGCCGGGCGCGTCGAACCCCGTCGCGCCGTCGCGCGCCTGGATCGCGGCCACCTCCTCCGGCTCCACGAAGAGGAACACCGCTTCCGGATCGATGAAGCGGCGGATCAGCCACGCGGTGGCCGCGCGGTTCACGCGGATCCTCCTGCGAGTCACCCAGGTCATCGATCCTCGGGTGCCGTCCTCACGGCCCGCCCGTCCCCTCCAGGCTGCTCGGGAGTCTGGGGGGCGGGGTCGCGGCGGGCCCCGGCGGGAGCGGCACGCCGCGGCCCGAGAGCTTCCGGGCCTTCTCTTCCTTCCCCTCCGCCTGATACACCACCATGAGGTTGTTCAGGATCATCCCTATCGTGGGGTGATCCGGGCGATAGGATTTCTCGGCGATGGCCAGGGCGCGCTCGAGCGTCGACTCGGCCTCCGCGTACTTTCCCCGGTCCAGCGCCAGCATCGCGCGGTTGTTCAGCAGCGACACGAGCTCGGGGTTGCTGCCGCCCTTCTTCTTCTCCACGAGCCGGATCGCGCGTTCGTAGGACTGATCCGCCTGCTCGTATTTCCCCCGCGCCCGCTCCAGATCGCCCAGCGTCGAGAGCGCGGGCGCCAGATCCGGGCTGTCCTTGCCCATCGTCTTCTCCTCGATGGCGAGCGCGCGCCGCGCGAGCGGTTCCGCTTCCGCATAGCGCGCCTGCGTGACGTACAGCGACGCGAGGCTGTCGAGCGACGCCGCCACGTTCGGGTGGTCCGGGCCGAAGGATTTCTCCGAGATGGCCAGCGAGCGCTTGTAGAGCGACTCCGCCTCCGGGTAGCGCCCGAGGTTCTGGCTCACGGAGCCGAGGTTGCCGAGCACCACGGCCACATTCGGGTGATCGGGGCCGACGGCGCCCTCCACGATCGCCAGCGCTTCGCGGTACAGCCGCTCGGCCTCCGCGTAGCGCCCCTCGGCGCTCAGCGCGGCGGCCCGCGTGGTGAGATCGTTCACATTGGGTGCGGGCGCCGCCGCAGGCGCCCCCACGGACGGCTCCGTCCGCGCCAGCGCCCGATCGGGCGCCGACCCCAGCCAGCCCGCCAGCGCCGCCACTACTAGGACGAGCGCAACGCTCGGGGTCAGGCTTGACTTATTGACTTTTGGTGAGCGCGGCACACCCGTAGACGATGATCCAACCGAGCTCAGCATCTCTCTCGATCTCCTCACGCCACGGCGCGACGCCCCGGCGATGCGCCGAGCGTTCGTGACCGAGGCGATGACCCGACCCGATCAACGTCCCACAGCACGCTTCGAGCGTCAAGGAGTCCGTCGCGTGCCGTGCTTGCGCTCCTCTCCTGCCGGACCAGAGAGCGGACCGCATCACTCCAGCGATGAGGTACATGATCGCTTCACACCTTCGGTGACCAACGCATCGAGGCGCGGGTGATCTCGGTCCGAGAAGAAGGGACGTCGCGGGGGACGCGTTCTCAGGAACGCGGATGAGCGGGGACGTGTGAGAATCAGAGAGCGTAAGTCAATAAGTCAAGCCTGACCCCAATCCCCAATCCCGCTCGCGCGGGGGATCGCCGTAAGCCTCGGCCGTCGGGGAGGCGCTCAGACGTTGCCGGAGGTGTGCTCGGCGCGCGTGGGGAGCCCCGTGAGCGGAACGATCGGGAACGTCCGCATGAAGGCGATGTAGCAGAGAATGAACAGCGAGAGGAACCCGACCGTGATGGCCAACTCGGGGGCGCCGAAGGGAAAGCTCTCCGGCTTCTGGTTGAGGGAGGGGACCACCATGTCGAACCGCTCGAGGAAGATCCCGAGGAGGATCACGCCGGCGAAGAGGGCGTGCGTGATCGGGTTCATCTTGGCGGCGCGCGTGATCAGCCCCCAGAAGGGGATCAGGAAGAGGCAGCAGAGCACCGCGATCGAGAGCCCCGTCCACATCGGATAGCGCCGGATCGCGATGAACTGGGTCTCCAGGGGGAGGTTGCCGTACCAAACCACGAGGAACTGGGAGTACATCAGGTACGCCCAGAACACGCAGAATCCGAACATGAGCTTCCCGTGGTCGTGGAACTGGGACTTCGTGATCACGTCCTCGAGGCCGTAGCGCCGGCGCAGGATCACCGTGGCGATCCCGATGGCGGCCAGGCCGGAGAGCCAGCCGCCCATGAAGTAGTAGGCGCCGAAGAGGGTGCTGAACCACGTCGGCAGGAGCGACATTACCATGTCGAAGGCGAAGAACGTCACCACGAGCACATAGAGCAGGACGAACTGGGGCGCCAGGTGCGAGCGCCTGTGCCGCATGATCTCGGCTTCCGCCTCGTCTCCCTGCCAACCGGCCGTGATCCGCTCCGCCACGGTCCGACGGAAGCCCGTGAGCCGGTCCTTGATGTGCGCGAGGTCGGGGCGCAGGGACGTCTTCACGAGCGTCCAGCCCAGGAGGTACAACGCGAGGAGCCCGCCTCCGCCCCGGAAGATCAGGAACGGCACGTTCAGATAGCCGCGCTTGGCTTCGATCAGCGGGTCGTGCGAGTGAATCCACGGGAAGATGTTCTCGCGCCCGAGGATCACCACCCAGTAGAGCAGATAGGAGACCGGCAGCCAGAAGATGAACCCTTCCGCGATCCGCCGGAGCGGCCCGTGCCACTTCGCCTTGGAGAGCTGCGTGACGGCCGTGAACGTCACGGCGCCGAGCGAGATGCCCGTGAATACCAGGAAGTTCACGAGGAAGATCTGCCACCCGCGCCCCGGGTTGCTCCCCGAGATCAGCATGACGAAGGTCGCCACGCCCAGGGCCGTGAGTAGCAGGAGGATCCCGAGGAGGCCCTTGCTCACGGGCTTCTCGACACGGTCGAAGAGATCCAGTCGGACGTTCGGTGCGGACATGGTTCCTCTTGTCGGATTTTGTCGGCCCGCGCCATCGGCGCGGGACCTCCGGTTGGATTTTGTCGGCCCGCGCCATCGGCGCGGGACCTCCGGTCCTGCCCGGATCAGGTCGCTGGTTTCGCGGCCGGGGCCGCCGGCGCCGGGGCGGGCGCAGCAGGCGCCGCCGGAGCCGTCATCGCCGGCACGGGGACCGCCCCCGGAGCCGCGGGCGCTGCCGCCGCCGTCAAGGGCTTCACCACGTGTTCCTTCAGCCCCTGCAGGCTGCGAACGTAATTGATCACGTCCCAGCGCTCCGCGGGCTTCACGCGGGAAGCGTAGGTCGGCATGATGCCTCTCCCCTGCCGGATGATCGCGTAGATCGTGGCGTCCGTGAGCTTCATCGCGTTCTGGGCCTTGGGGCCCGCGAGGGGAAGGATGTAGAGGAACAGCTTCCCCACCTTTCCGTCCGCATGGCCGGCCGGGCCGTGGCAGGGCGCGCACATGTTGCCGAAGGTCACCTGGCCCCGCGCGATGGACGCCGCGTCGATGGGGGTCGGGTTCGAGAGCTTCGCGTCCGCGTCGAGCAGCGTCACCGGCAGATCGCCGCCGTCGACGGGGACCGTTCCCGGCACAGGGACCCGCATGGTGGGCATCTTGGGCCCGGGCGCGTCGTAGTCATTCGTGTCGAAGGAGAAGCCGTCCCGGGACTGCTGGTACTTCATCATCTTGAACCAGGGGCACCCCGGCAGCGTGAAGCCGGAGACGGCCACCAGGAGGAGGGCCAGAACGGCGAGTCGCGCGGCGTCACGCATACTCAACACGCACCTCCTCCGCCCCGAGCCTGCGAAGCGAGCCCTCGACCACCGCCATCTTCTCCCGGGCGCAACTCACGAAGATCCCGATCCGGTCCTCCGAGAACCGCGGGTCGTAGGCCGGATGGAGCGTGGGCGGGCCGAGCCGTGAGTTGATGAGCAGGCCGATCAGCGACGCGAGACCGCCGAAGAGGATCGTGAGCTCGAAGCCGATCACCACGTAGGGCAGCGGCACGCCCGGCGACTTGCCGCCCACGATGATGTTCCAGGTCCAGGAGAGCCCGATTGCCAGGACGAAGCCCGTGACGCAGCCGAGCAGGCCGCCCGTCAGGGTGAAGTACTTCACCGGGCTCTTGAAGACGTCGAACTCCTCGAGCATGCCGTGGGGAGGCACCGCGGCGAAGATCTCGATCTGTCCCGCGTAGCCGTCCTTCTTCAGGGCCCGCACGGCCTCCACGGACTTGTGGGCGTCGTCGAAGATCCCCAGGACCCCCTCGTTCGGTTTAGCGCTCACGCGTGCACCTCCTCGGCCTCGCGGGCCACCAGCTCCTTGTACTCCGCGATCGAGATCACCGGGAGCAGCTTCATGAAGAGGAGGAAGTACATCGACCACCAGCCGAAGCTCCCCAGCGTGATCAGGTACTCGACCCAGGTCGGAGAGTAGTTCCGCCACATCG
The DNA here is from genome assembly GCA_041486365.1 of Thermodesulfobacteriota bacterium. GTDB lineage: Bacteria > JAUYMQ01 > JAUYMQ01 > JAUYMQ01 > JAUYMQ01 > JBGPLH01. The sequence goes on from JBGPLH010000201.1 coordinate 5,559, forward strand.
CGGGCTCGTACTCGTGGGCCAGCGACGTGACGATGATCACGAAGCGCTCGAACCACATCCCGATGTTGACGAAGATCGAGATGATGAAGAGCGCCGTGATGTTCCGCCGGATGCGCTTGAACCAGAGCAGCAGCGGGATGATGCCGTTGCAGGTGAGCATCGTCCACGTGGCCCACCAGTAGTGCCCCGTCAACCGCCACCAGGTGCTCGCCCGCTCGATCGCCTCGCCCGAGTACCAGGCGGTGAAGTACTCGATCAGGTAGGCGTAGAAGACGATCGAGGAGGTCACGAGCACCAGCTTCGCCATGTCCTCGAAGTGGTCGATCGTGATCAGGTTCTCGAACTTGAACACCTTCCGGAGCGGCACCAGGATCGTGATCACCATGCCGAGGCCGGAGAAGATCGCGCCCGCCACGAAGTAAGGGGCGAAGATCGTCGCATGCCAGCCCGGGACAATCGAGACCGCGAAGTCCCAGGACACCACCGAGTGGACCGAGAGCACCAGCGGCGTGGCCAGGGCCGCCATGAAGAGGTAGGCCCGGTTGTAGTGCCGCCACTGGCGCGAGGTCCCCTGCCACCCCAGCGACAGCACCGTGTAGATCGGCTTGCGCCAGTCCGTGCAGCGGTCTCGGGCGGCAGCCACGTCGGGGATCAGCCCTACAAAGAGGAAGGTGGCGGAGATCGTAAAGTAGGTGCTCACCGCGAACAC
>JBGPLH010000202.1:0-6263 GCA_041486365.1 Thermodesulfobacteriota bacterium
CGCCGCGCGGCCCGGGGGATCCGCAGGACCCGTGAAAGAGGATGAAGCATGGGACGCTTTCCTCGCGGAAGGACGGACCGCCGTCGAGCGCTACGTCGCCGGCTGCGGGGGCGATCGCGCGGCGGCGGTTCGCGCGCTGGCGGCCGCCCTCGCTTCCCGGTTCGACGGGACCGTCGCTTCGCCCCGGGACCGCGATTCAATCGAGCCCTTGTCGGCCCGCGCATCATCAGAGTCGGTCCTCGCTGCGCGAGGAACCTCCGGGCGAGGAACCTCCGGGCGAGGGACCTCCGGGCGCGGGACCTCCGGCGGGCGCGCGGCCATGGAGGTTGCGGCAGGGGACTGGCTCTCGGACTGGCGGTTCGTCCCATCCGATCGGATGGCCGATCCCCGCGCGCGGCGGCTTGGGCCGGAGGCGATGGCCCGCTTCCACGAGGCCCTCGCGGGAGAAGAGGGGAGCGTCTACACCGAGCCGGGCGAGATCCGTTTCATGGTGCGCCGGGCGCTCGCGGAGCACCTCGCGTCCTCCTCGCCGCGCGGGGCCGCCCTCCCGCGCGCAAGCGCGTTCCGGCTCCTGGCCGCCCCCGACGCCTCGCTCCCGCGCGTGGTGGCGCGACTGGCGCCCGAGGAACGGCGCGCGGCCGCGCGGCGCCTCGCGTCGCTGCGCGCCCTCGACCCCGCATGCGGCTGCGGGGCCTTTCTCCTGGAGCTGCTCGAGGAGATCCTGCGGCTCACCGCGGCGCTCGGCGAGGGCGATCCGGCGGCCATCGCGCGCCGCGCCGTTTCCACCAGCCTCTTCGGGACCGACGTCGACGCGGCCGCCCTGGCGATCGCGCGCCGGCGACTCTCGCTCGCGGCTCCCGGCGCGCAGCCGAACCTGATCAATACCGATCCGCTCACCGACGACGTGGCCGTCGAGCGGTGGAAGAGAAGGGCCGGGTGCGACGGCGGCCCGGAGGCGGAAGGGTTCGACCTCGTGATCGGCAATCCGCCCTACCTCCGGCAGGAGCGCATCGACCGGCATCCCGGCCTGGGGCCCGGAGCCAAGCGCCGGATCGAAGAAGCAGCCCGCGCGCGCTGGGGACGCGATCTCGGGATCTCGCGCCGCGCCGATCTGTACGTCTGGTTCTTCCTCGAGGGGCTCCGCCTGCTGCGCCCCGGCGGCACGCTCGTCCTGCTGACGAGCCACGCTTGGCTCGATCTGGATTACGGCTCAGCACTCCGCGCCTTCCTGCTGGAGGAGGCCGACGTCCGTTTGATCGTCGAGGGGAGCGCGCGTTCCTTCCGCCGGGCCAGCGTGAACGCCACCGTCACCGTCGCGGCCCGCCGCGCGGCGGCCGGGCAGCCGCCGCAGCCCGTCCGCTTCGCATCCCTCCGGCGCCCCTTCCTGCGGGCGGCGCGGGGCACTCTCTTCACGCGGCTCGACGCGCGGCGTGCCATCGAAAGCCCGTGGCTTCGGCTCCGGATTGCAGCGCCCCGCGATCTGGCCCCGCCCGCCGGGGGCAAGGCCGCGCCGCGCTGGGGCGGCCCGTGGCTCCGCGCCCCGGAGGTGATCCTGCGCGCCAGGACCGCCGCCGAAGGGAGAACCGTCCCGCTCGGCGATCTCGCCGAGGTGGTGTTCGGGCTCAAGACCGGCTGCAACGACTTCTTCTATCTCGTCGACGAAGGGCCCGCGCCGGAAGATCCCGGTCGCCTCCGGCTCTGTCGCAGCCGCCTGTCCGGTGAGCGGCATCCGATCGAGACGCGCTTCCTCGTTCCGGTGGTGACGACGCTCAAGGAGATCGAGCGCCTAGACGTCGAGCGGTCGCGGCTGCGCCGGCGGCTCCTCGCGATCCCGGCGACCGCCGATCTGCGCGGGACGCGCGCGGAGGCCTACGTGCGCATCGGAGAGCGGGGTGGCGTGCACCGACTCGCCTCCGTTGCATCGCGGCGGCCGTGGTACGCCGTCGAGCCTCCACGCGGCGCGCTCCTCCTCCCGCGCCGCATCGGCGAGCGGATGCCCGTGGCCAGGTCGCAGGGCGTGGCCTTCGACAACAACCTCTTCGGGATCACGCCCCGTCCGGGCGTGCCCCTCGAAGCGCTCCAGGCTGTGCTCAACGCGACGATCACGCGCCTGGAGATCGAGCTCGGGGCGCGGGAGCTCACCGGCGCGCAGGCAGTCGCGGACACGAACGTCTACCTCGTGAAGTCGCTCCCCATGCCGCGCGCGGACCTCCTGCGGGCCCGGGCCGACGCGCTCGGCCGCGCGCTCGCGCCGCTCGCCGGGCGCCCGGCGGGATCGATCTTCGCGGAGGCGGGTCTCGCGGATCGCCGCGCGCTCGACGCGCTCGTGCTCGTGCTGCGGGGGCTGCCGGAAGGGGAGGCGGAAGCCGTGCTGGAGGCCCTTCAGGCCCTCGTGAAACGCCGTCTCAACCGGGCGGACGCCGGGCGGGGGTCCTGCCGGGGGAAAGCGGTCAGGAACGGGAAAGCGCTGTTTTCCAAGGAGTTGCCCGGTGCCCTTCAGAAGAAGAGTGACACTCAAAAAAAATCTGGCCATCCCGAAGCGCCCGGCTTATGATGGCAGCGTTCATTCCGAAGGGGGGCAACCCGCTCCTCATTTCTTCCTCAAGTTCAAGCCTCGGAAAGAGTTCATCCATGGCCGCTCATGCCGACGTTTCCGAAAAGCAGTCGATTCGGGTGGAAGACATCCGCCGGATGCTGCAGTCGTGTGTGGACCGCGGTGAGGTCCACGTGACGCTGACGGACGAGGGTTACACGATCTACCACTACTACCCGGGCACCTCGGCGGGCCGGCAGAACGAGATGCCGATCGCGCAGCTTCGCCCCGGCGAAGGAAGCTTGGTCCAGATCTACTGGCGCCGCGGCAGCGGACGCTGGTGGCCGTATCATGACAGCGAGGAGCGCCAGTTCGCCGCGTCCTTCGATCGTTGCATCGATGAGATCTCGAAGGACCCGTGGGGGTGCTTCTGGGGTTGATCCAGAAAGCGGGCCGGCGAGCCGTGAGTGCCACGCCCGCTTTTTTTTGCGAACATGTTTCGCTTTTTGTTCGCCATGCCGCTGATCCCTTTCTTCCTGGAGGTGAGATCCATGAATCGATTCAGATCTTGTCGGCCCGCCCTTCGGACGGGACCTCCGGCTTCTCGAGCCTCGATCAAATTCCTCGCCGAAGCCTTCGCCGTCTGGTGCGACCAGAAGAGCCGGCTGGCGGGCGCGCGTGCGCCGGAGGTCCGCCGCCCGGAGGTCCTGAGCGGAGCGAAGGCCGACTCTGAAGATGACGCGGCCGACTCTGAGAATGCTGTCCTCGATGACGACGGCCACGACGCCCTGGCCGAGACCTACGCCCGCACCCGCGAGCTGATCGGCGCGCTGATCGCGCGGGCGGAGGTCGCGTGTGCGACGCAGCAGGGGGTTCCAGGCGCGGCAGGCGTCGCGGATGCGGGAGGGCGAGCCGCCCGAAGGGCGGCGCACCCATCGCGTGGGCGCGGAGCGCCCTTCCATCTGGGAGGGCGAGGCTCCTACCGAGCCCCCGCGCGCAAGGAACTGTCCCGCATGCTGAGTGCGATCCGATCGGGAACGGGCGTGAGGATGGCGATGAGGTCGCAGCGCTGGAAATCGCCGCTCGAGCAGGCGGGGCTCCTGCGGCGGATCACGACGGGCTGGCTCCGCGGCGCGGGGCTCCCCGTGGATCTCTATCTGCCGGGCGACACGGTGATCGTCGAACCGCGCCGGCAGATCCGGCCGGGCGAGATCGTCGTGGCGCAGACCATCGGATGTCCGACCGTCCGGGAGGCAATCTTTCTCCACGATCCCGGTGCGGCGGCGATCCGCTTCGTCTCGCCGAATCCCGGCGCCGTCTCCCTCCAGGTCCCCGCGTCCGATCTCACCGTCGTCGGCGTCGTGATCGGGCTTCGCCGCGCGCTCTGATCCCGGGAAAGAGCCGGGACCGGAGGTCCCGAGCCCGGAGATCCGCCGCCCGAAGACCCGCCGCAACGCGGCGGTCGACTCCAAGAACGCGGCGGTCGACTCCAGAGACGCGAGGGCCGACTCTTGCATGGACGGCACGTCCTTCACATCAACATGGATGACTTCTACGCCTCCGTGGCGCGCGTGAAGGACGCCACCCTCCGCCGCCGCCCTCTGATCGTGAGCCACGTCCACAGCCGCGGCACCGTCGTCTCCGCCTCCTACGAGGCGCGCTCCGACGGCGTGCGCCCAGGCCTCACCCTCGCCCAGGCGCGGCGCCTTTCCCCCCGCGCCCGCGTGGTGCCCTTCGACGCGGCGCTCTTCACCCGCGCCTCCGATGCGATGGCCGGCGTGCTCGCGGCCTGGTCCCCGCTGGTCGAGCGCGCGCGGCCGGACGAGGTCTTCGTCGACTACACGGGTTGCGAGCGCCTCTTCGGCGCGCCGCTGGACGCATGCGTGCGCATCCAGCGGCAGATCCGCGATGAGCTGCGGCTGCCCGCGTCGATCGGCCTGGCGACGAGCAAGCTCGTGAGCCAGGTCGCCTCCGGCGCGGCGAAGCGCTCGGGCCTCGTCGACGTGCACAGTGGCTACGAGCCGGCGTTCCTCGCGCCGCACCCGGTGGGGTGCCTCCCCGGCGTGGGGCCGAAGCTCGCCGCGCGGCTCGCCGATCTCGGCGTGGGCCGGATCGGCGACATCCCGCCGATCCCCGTGGAGGCCATGGAGGGCGTCTTCGGGCGGCCGGGGCGCCTCCTCCACGAGCGCGCGCGCGGGATCGACCGGAGCCAGGTGCGAAGCGGGAAGCCGCAACCGGAGGTCCCGAGCGGAGCGAGGGCCGACTCTTACGATGAGATCGCGGAGGAGGAGCTCTTCGAGCCCGACGTCCTGGAGCGCCGCGTGCTCGAGGCGGCGCTGGAGCGGCTGGCGGCGCGGCTGGGCGCGCGGATGCGCGGGGAGGGCGTGGCGGCGCGGCGGCTTTCGGCGCGCGTGCGTTACGCCGACGGCGTGGAGGAGGCGCGGCGCGCGCTGCTCCCCGATCCGGAGGATCTCGACGGACCGCTGTACGACGCGCTGGCGCCGCTCTGCCACGCGGCGGCAGGCCGGCGCGTGCGGGTCCGGGCGGTCGCGGTCCGGGGATGGGACTTTCGCTGGTCCACCGGGCAGCTCGATCTGCTCGCCGGTCTGGCGACGGGAAACCCGGGATGGGAGGGCGAGCGTCCTCGCGAGCCGTCCTCCGCCGACGCGGAGGCACGGCGTCGCCGCTTGTGCGAGACCCTCGCGCGGCTTCGCGCGCGCTTCGGCGAGCGTGGCGTCGTTACCGGGCGCGATCTCGCGGCGCGCGGCGTCGCGCGGGAATTCGTGGAATAGGATCGCCGACACGATCGTGACGGCGCATGGGGAGGGCGAAGCTCCTGCTGAGCCTGTGTATCCCGCGCGTCGGCCTTCGGCCGATCGGCTCGCCAGGAGGCTCGCCCTCCCGAATCAAGCGATCGCCCTGCCAAAGACGCGCCGAACCGGTCTTCACATCAGAGTTCGTCGGCCCTCGCTCCACATCAGCACTTGTCGGCCCGCGCTTCGCGCGGGACCTCCGCTCAGGACCTCCGGCCATGTCCTTCGTTCACCTGAACGTTCACTCGAACCACTCGCTGCTCTCCGGCGCCGCCACGGTGGAGGACCTCGTCTGGGCGGCGGCGAAGCACGGCATGGAGGCGCTCGCCCTCACGGACACGAACGGCCTCTACGCCGCCGTTCCCTTCCAGCGCGCCTGCGCGGAGGCGGGGGTGCGGCCGATCTTCGGGGTGGAGGTCGTGGAACCACCCGCCAGGGAGGGCGAGCCGCTGGCGAGCCGCGAAGGGCAGGGTGCTTCGATGGGAGGGCCGCGCTCCTGCGCGGCCTCTGCGGCGCAACGCCATTCACCTGGCGAGACTTGGGTTGAGGCTCGGCAGGCGCCTCGCCCTCCCAATTGGAAAGGCGCTTCGCGCCGACTCGATGGGAACGCCGCCCTTCGGGCGGCTCGGCGGGAGCCTCGCCCTCCCACACCCGAGGTTCCGCCCGAGCCCCGCCGCGCCGTCCTCCTCGCCCGCGACGCCGAGGGCTACGCCGGGATCTGCCGGCTAGTGACCGAACGGCACCTGGGCCGGAACTGGCAGGATTTGCTGGGCCGCAGGCCGGGGAAAGCGCCCCCGCCGGACGAGACGGCGCATCAGACTTTGTCGGCTCGCCCGTACCGCGAGACCACCGGCGACCACCCCCACCCGATACGCCGGCACGCGGCGCCCCCCATAGTAAACACAGCGAGCCAGCCC
>JBGPLH010000203.1:0-6228 GCA_041486365.1 Thermodesulfobacteriota bacterium
CCGGACGGATGCGGACGCGGAGTCGTTGATCGGTCGCGGGAGAAAACAGAGAGGGGAGCACGGTGCCTTATCGATCGCGATGAAGTCGCGCGCCATTGGAAACGGGGTGCCCGCTCGCACTGGGAAGCCTTCTCGACCGCCGCATCTCAAGGTCGGCCCGCGATGCGCGCAGGACCTCCGGGTGGCGCACCCGGGGGCGGCCGCGCGGAGCATAGCATAGCGACCGTTCACCGGCAGGACGTCGGCTTGACGGCTTCCCGGGGTATCCCTACTCTCGGCGGTGCCGTTCGTCCCCCTGCCCGAACACCGAGTGCGCGCTCCTTGTCAGGCCTTCCCGGCCGCCGCTTCACCGCGGACCGAAGGCCGGATTCCCGGCGACCGAATGCCTTCCCATCCCCGCGCCGCCGGCCTCGCCCACACGTCGAGGCTCTTCTACGGCTGGCGGATCGTGGCCGTCGCCTTCCTCTGCCACTTCATCTCAACGGGATTCGTCTTCTACTGCTACGGCGTTTTCTTCAGACCGCTGCAGGACCTCTTCGGCTGGTCACGCCTCACGGTCGGCGGCGGGCTCTACGTCGTCTCTCTCCTCTCGGCCGTCTACTCGCTGCTCGCTGCACGGATCATGGACTCGGCGGGGATCCGCCGCACGATGATCCTCGGCGCATGCAGCTTGAGCCTCGGCTTCGCCTCGCTGCACTTCATCCGGAACCTCTGGCAGTACTACCTCGTGCTGGGACTCCTCGTGGCCTTCGGCGCCGACTGCATGGGCGCGCTGCCCTCCAACACGGTCGTGGCGCACTGGTTCGAGCGCAGGCGCGGCAAGGCGCTGGGCATCGCCACGATGGGTCTCTCGCTCTCGGGGCTCGTCCTCGTCCCTTCGATCACCGCGCTGGTGCACCGGATCGGACTGCGCGACACCTATTTTGTCCTGGCGCTGGCCATTCTCGTCGTCGTGATCCCGCCCGTCGCCCTCGTCATCGTGGACCGTCCCGAGGACCTCGGCCTCGCGCCCGACGGCGACCGGCGCGTGCCCGAGGAAGCGGCGGACGTGCCCCTCATGGTCCCGGCGTCCACCGAGAACGCCTACCTGGCCCGCCCCGATTATCTCCAGAGCACGACGTCCCCCCTCCGCGAGCGCGCGTTCTGGCTCCTGATCTCCTCCTTCGCCCTCGTCCACATGGCGCTCGGCGCGATCCTGATCCACATGATCCCGCACTTCACCGACGTGGGGCTCTCTCCGTCCCGCTCGGCGCTCGCGCTCTCGATCGCGGCGGGAACAGGCGTGGGCGGAAAGTTCGTTTTCGGCTACCTCACCGATCACATCAGCAAGAAGACCGCCGTGCTCCTTTCCTACCTGACGCAGATCGCGGGGACACTGCTGCTGCTCGGTGCGCAGACGCCGCCGGCGGTCTACACCTTTGCGGCTCTCTTCGGTTTCGGGATGGGCGGCGCGGTGCCGCTTCAGGCGAGCGTCACGGCCGAGATCTTCGGGCGGCGCGCCTTCGCGTCGGTGAGCGGGCTGGCCAGCCTGTTCATGGTTCCCGTGCAGGCGATCGGCGCGCCGCTGGCGGGATGGATCTTCGATCGAACGGGCTCCTATGACCGCGCCTGGGTGATCTTCCTCGTCAACTACGCGATCGCGACCTGGCTCCTCCTGAACCTCGACATCCGGCCCCTTCGCCGGCGCTGAGGGCCCGCAAGCGCGACGGGCGAGGCCCCTCCCGGACCTCGCCCATCCTCCGTCCCGCCGGCGACCCGCCGCGACCCCGCGGCGGCCGGCCTCAATCTTCGCTCTTCGCGTCTTCCTCTCCCACCGGGTAGCGGATCGTCAGCACCGGACAGGGAGCCGTCTTGAGCACCCGCGTCATGGTGCTCCCCCGGATGCTCTGCTGGAGCGTCTTCTCCGAGTGGGTTCCCATCACGATCAGATGGGCCCGTATGTCGGCCGCCTCCCGCAGGATCTCGTCGGCGAAGGAGCCGTGCGTCACGATCGTGCGCGTCTTCTTCGAGCACTTGAACGTGGGGCACACCTTCTCGAGGATGTCGTCCACCCTCTGGCGGAAAACCTTGTCGTACATCTCAGGCTCCCGGAGCTCCTGCGAGTAGAGCGGATCCTTCTCCTTCGGATCGGCGAAGACATGGATGGCGCAGATCTCCGAGTCGTAGTGCTCCGCCAGGTCGTGCGCCATGCGGAAGGCCTGCTCCGAGTGGGGGCACATGGACAGGGGAACGAGGATCCGCTTCACCTGAATGGGGGTGACCGCGTTCAAGCTCCTCACCTCCAGGCTTTGTCGACCCCCGCGTCCTCAGAGTCAGCCCTCGCTTCGGGAGGGACCTTCGGACGGGGGACATCCGGCCCGAGGACCGGACGGGAAGAGCAGAGGGACTGTCCCGTCCGGCTCTATATCACACCCCCCGCCGACAGCACAACGCGCCCTCCGGGCCGGGGCACGACGGGGCGTATTCCGTTGATTTCCCCCGGCCGGCTGACTATCTTGGACCGGTCGCCTGCAAGCCCGGTGGAACCCCCGGCCGGCGGACCAGGCGTCCCGGAGGCTTCCACGAACCGACTCTTCGGCAACACCCAGGGTCTCAAGCCCAGCCAGATCAAGCGGATCCAGCACGTATACCGCCGCAAGATCCCGCCACACCAGGTCCTGACCCAGGAGTTGGCCCGCTATCTCGCCGAGATCTCCTTCGAGACCGGGCGCCAGATCGGCGTCCTCGTCAACCGGAAGGGGCAGATCGAGTACGTGGTCGTGGGGGACGCGAAGGCGATATTCCTCCCCGACTTCAAGCGCCTGCGCGCCGGCGAATCGCGCTTCCGCGGGCTTCGCTTCGTCCATACCCATCTGCACGACGAGCCCCTGACCCGGGACGATCTCACCGACCTCTCGCTTCTCCGGCTGGACCTCATGGTGGCCATCGGCCTGGACGGCCAGGGCTTCCCGCAGACGGCCCATGCCGCGCACCTGCTTCCCCGTTCGGCCCTGGAGGAAGGGAACGGACACTCCCCCGACAAGCCGGCTTCGGGCGATGCGCAGAACGGACGGAGCGCCAATCGCGCGTCCGCCTACCGGTTCCTCGACCCGGTTCATCCGTCACGGCTCGACGTGGATTTCCTCGACCTCATGCGCAACCTCGAGGAGGAATTCGCACGCGTGCAGGGCCCGCGGGCGGCGGCGGGCGGACCGGAGAAGGCGATCCTCGTCAAGGTGCGCACGAGCGGCTCCGCGGAGCAGGCCGACGCGGAGCTTGCGGAGCTGCGCGAGCTGGCGCGATCGAGCGGCGTGCGCGTGGTGGACGTGTTCACGCAGGCGCGCCATCGGTACGATGCGAAGACGCTGATCGGCAAGGGCAAGCTCGACGAGATGATGACCCACGGCGCGCAGCTCGGGGCCGATCTGGTGATCTTCGACCAGGATCTGACGCCGGCCCAGGCCCGGGAGATCGAGGCCGCCACCGAGCTCAAGGTGATCGACCGCACGCAGCTCATCCTCGACATCTTTTCCCAGCGGGCGCGGAGCCGGGACGGCAAAGTGCAGGTGGAGCTGGCCCAGCTCAAGTACCTGCTGCCGCGGCTCCAGAGCCGCGACGACGCGCTGTCGCGCCTCACGGGCGGGATCGGCGCGCGCGGCCCCGGCGAGACGCGTCTCGAAGTGGACCGCCGCCGGATCCGCGACCGGATCGCCAGGCTCGAGCGCGAGATCAGCACGCTCTCCCGCGGCCGCGAGCAGCGGCGCGCCCGGCGCAATCGCCGGGGGCTGCCGATCATCTCCATCGTGGGCTACACGAATGCCGGTAAGTCGACGTTGCTGAACGCCCTCACGAACAGCCACACGGCGACGGAAGACCGCCTCTTCGCCACGCTGGATCCCTCCTCCAAACGCCTGCGCTTCCCGCGGGACCAGGAGGCGATCATCACTGACACGGTGGGCTTCATCCGCGATCTGCCCAAGGACCTCGTGAACGCCTTCCGCGCGACGCTGGAAGAGCTAAGTGACGCGGATCTCCTGCTTCACGTGGCCGACGTGTCGAGCCCTCAGCTCGAGTCGCAGATCGCCGCGGTCGAGAAGATCCTCGAGAGACTCTCGCTCGAAGCAATTCCGCGGCTCCTCGTGCTGAACAAGTGCGACCAGATTGATTCCGCGGAGGCCGCGCACCTTGCGATTCGCCACCAGGCGGTGCCGATCTCGGCGTTGCGCCCTCAGACGCTCGGCCGGCTGGTGGGCCGTGTCCAGGAGATCCTCTGGCGCGAGACACCCACCGAGGAGGCCACCGAAACGGTCCGGGGCTGGGCGCCGTCGGTTCCCAAGGCGTGGGAATAACCGCGGCTTTCCCGGCACAGGCAGCTTTCTGTTGACAGCCCCCCGCTCCCGTGGAAGCTTGGGGCAGGGCCGACGTTCCCGACCCTCTCCCCATGGGATGACAGACTGAGAGCGGAGGGCCTCGCCGCGGCCGCACCCCTCCCCAAGACCGACCCTCGCGCGCCCGGACCGGGGCGCGCACCCGGAGGTTTCATGCCCTTCGCCCGGATCGCCGGAACCGGCCGCTCCTTCGGCAATCGCCTGGTGACCAATGACGACCTGGCGCGTCTCATGGACACGTCCGACGAATGGATCCAGCAGCGGACCGGGATCCAGACGCGTTACTGGACCGAGGACGGCCAGAGCTGCGCAGGCCTGGCGGCCGAGGCCACCGAGAAGGCGCTGGCCGCCGCGGGCATGGACAAGTCGGACATCGACCTCATCATCCTCGCGACACTCTCGGGCGACGCCTTCTTCCCTGGAGCGTCCGCGTTCCTGAACGACCGCCTCGGCCTCCCGGGTGTCCCCGCCCTGGACGTCCGCAATCAGTGCACCGGCTTCCTCTACGCCCTCGCCTCGGCCAACGCGATGATCCGTTCCGGAATCTATCAACGCGTGCTGGTGGTCGGCGCGGAGATTCATTCCACCGGACTCGACATGTCCTCGCGGGGACGCGACATCACGGTGCTGTTCGGAGACGGCGCGGGGGCCGTGCTCCTCGAGGCGACGGAGGAGGAACGGGGGATCCTGTCGACGCACCTCCATGCCGACGGCCGTTTCGCCAAGGCGCTCTGGACCGACGCGCCCGCGAGCTCCCACCACCCCCTGCGGATCACGGCGGAGATGATGGAAGAGGGTTTGATCTATCCGAAGATGGAGGGGCGGCTGGTCTTCAAGCACGCGGTGGCGAAGCTGCCCGAGGTGATCAACGAAGCGCTGCAGCACAACAAGCTCTCGCTCGATGACATCGATCACTTCCTCTTCCACCAGGCCAATCTGCGCATCAACGAATTCGTGGCAGGCGCCATGGGCATTCCGGAGGCGAAGGTCCAGAACAACATCCAGAAGTATGGCAACACCTCCGCCGCCGCGATCCCGATCCTGCTGGACGAGTTGCAGGAATCGGGGAAGATCCGGGAGGGGCAGCTGCTGCTCCTGGCCGGTTTCGGATCCGGCTTCACGTGGGGATCCTGCCTGGTGCGCTGGTAGGGCGCTGGTAGGGCGCGATGGGGATCGATCGCCGCGCGCGGCGTGGGCCTCTTCGAATCCGGCGCCCGGGCGCCTGGGCCCCCATGAAAGGCGATATCTAGGCCACGGCCCGCCGGCCGCCCGCGGGCTCGGGCGGGAGGACAGGACCCCTTTCGGCCGTCACCGGAAGGGAGGATGCTCCGGAGGAGTCATGCCCAGCGCTCGCATCACCGGCACCGGCCGCTACATCCCGGAACGCTGCGTCACCAACGAAGAGCTGACCCGCTACATGGACACCACCGACGAGTGGATCCAGCAGCGGACCGGGATTCAGACGCGCTACTGGACCGTGGACGGCCAGAGCAGCGCGGAGATGTCGAAGGTGGCCTCGGAGAAGGCGATCGCGGCGGCGGGGCTCCGGAACGACGACATCGAGATGATCATCCTCGCCACGCTGTCTCCCGATCACGAGTTCCCCGGCACCTCCGCGTTCCTGAACGAGCGGCTCGGGCTGCCCGGCGTGCCGGCCATGGACATCCGGTGCCAGTGCACGGGCTTCCTCTATGCGCTCTCGCTGGCGAACGGATTCATCCGGTCCGGGACCTACCGGCGCGTCCTGGTCGTGGGCACGGAGATTCACTCGACGGGGATCGACATCTCCACGCGCGGGCGTGACGTGGCGGTTCTCTTCGGCGACGGCGCCGCGGCGGTCGTGCTGGAAGCGACGGACGAG
>JBGPLH010000204.1:0-6164 GCA_041486365.1 Thermodesulfobacteriota bacterium
ACAGTCGCTCGAGGATGCGCTTGGACGCCAGGGCGGGGCCCGGCGAAAACTCGTCATCGTGGACGGCGTCTACTCGATGGACGGCGATCTCGCGCCGCTTCCGGACATCGTCGCGCTTTGCGAGCGCCACGACGCATGGCTCCTCGTGGACGACACGCACGGGACGGGGATCCTCGGCGAGCGCGGGCGCGGGACGGCGGAGCACTTCGGCCTCGCGGGGCGGATCCCGATCGAGGTCGGCACGCTGGGCAAGTCGCTCGGGAGCTTCGGGGCCTGGGTGACCGGCCCCCGCGAGCTGCGCGATGCGCTGGTGAACCGCGCCCGCGGGTTCATCTTCACCTGCGCCCTGCCGCCCGCGGCGCTCGCCGCGGCGATCGAGGGGCTACGCGTGATCCGGGAGGAGCCGGAGCACCGGCGGCGCCTCCTCGAGAACACCCGCATGCTGCGCGAGGGACTGCGCACCGCCGGATTCCATGTTGGGCCCTCCCAGACCCACATCCTGCCCGTATTCGTGGAAGACGAGTCGCGGGTGATGCCTTTCTGCGAGGCGCTCCTCGACGCGGGGGTCTTCGCCCAGGGCATCCGGCCGCCCACGGTGCCGGAGGGCACCTCGCGCCTGCGCTTGTGCGCGATGGCGACCCATTCCAGGGAGCAGCTCGAATGGGCCCTCGAGACCTTCGAGAGCGTCGGGCGGCGCATGGGGATCCTCGGATGAGCGCGCCCATCGACGAGGGCCGCCGGGCGCGGCAGCCGGAGGTCCCGCCAAAGGTCCCGAGCGCAGCGAGGGCCGTCTCTGAAGATGCGGCGAGGGCCGACTCGCAAAAGGACCTCGCCGAGAAGGACCGCCGGTACGTCTGGCACCCCTTCACGCAGATGGACGAGTGGCTGCGGACCGAGCCGCTCATCATAGAGCGTGGCGAGGGGTCTTATCTCATCGACGTGGAGGGAAACCGCTACCTCGACGGCGTCTCCTCCCTCTGGGTCACGGTCCACGGCCATCGCAAGCGGGCGATCGATCGCGCGGTGAAGGCACAGATCGATCGCGTCGCGCACACGACGCTTCTCGGGCTCGCCAACGTCCCCTCCATCGAGCTGGCCGAGCGCCTCGTCGCGATTGCCCCGCGGGGGCTCACGCGTGTCTTCTATTCCGACTCAGGCTCCACCGCCGTCGAGATTGCCCTCAAGATCGCCTTCCAGTACCAGCAGCAGCGGGGCGAGAAGTCCCGCACGCGCTTCATCCACTTCACGAACGCATACCATGGCGACACGCTCGGGTCGGTCTCCGTCGGGGGGATCGATCTCTTTCACGAGATCTACCGGCCGCTCCTCTTCCAGGGTTTCAAGGTGCCCGCACCGCACGGGCGGCTCTGCCCCGACGGGCTCGACGAGGAGGCCTGCGGCCGCGAAAGCCTCGCGCGGCTCGAGCAAACCTTCGCGGAGCGGGGCGGGGAGATCGCCGGCGCCATCGTCGAGCCGCTGATGCAGGGCGCCGCCGGGATGATCCCGCAGCCCCCGGGCTGGCTCGCGGAGGTCCGACGGATGTGCACCGCGCACGGCGTGATGCTCATCGCCGACGAGGTGGCTACCGGTTTCGGGCGCACAGGGACGATGTTCGCCTGCGAGCAGGAAGGCGTGTCGCCGGATCTGCTGTGCCTCGCCAAGGGGATCACGGGCGGGTACCTGCCGCTGGCGGCCACGCTTGCGACGGAGGAGATCTTCAGCGCCTTCCTCGGCCGCTACGACGAGTTCAAGACCTTCTTCCACGGCCACACCTACACGGGGAACCCGCTCGCCTGCGCGGCGGCGCTTGCCAATCTCGATCTCTTCGAGAAGGAACGGACCCTGGAGAAGCTCCGGCCGAAGATCCGGCGGCTCACCCGGCGGCTCCGGGATATCGCGGCTCTCCCCCACGTGGCCGATGTGCGGCAGCGCGGGTTCATGGTGGGGATCGAACTCTTGTCGGACGTCCCGCCGGGCGTGCCTTATCCCATCGAGAAGCGGATGGGGCACCAGGTGTGCATGGAGGCCCGGCGACGCGGCGCGATCCTCCGGCCGCTGGGCGACGTCATCGTGGTTATGCCGCCGCTCGGGATCAGGACGAAGGGGCTGGACGCGCTCCTCGATATCACGCGCGATTCAATCGCGGCGGTCTGCGGGGGCTGAGTGTGGCCGGGATTTTCGTCACCGGGACGGACACAGGCGTCGGGAAGACCGTCGTAACGGCCTCGCTCGGGCTCGCCCTCAGCGCGGCCGGCGTGGACGTTGGCGTCATGAAGCCCATCGAGACCGGCGCGCCGCTCGTCGAAGGGCGTCGCGTGGGCGAGGACGCCGCGACGCTGCGCCGCCTCATCGCGCCGAACGATCCGATAGAGGATGTGAACCCTGTCGCCCTCGCGCTCGCGGCCGCCCCTTCGGCCGCCGCAAAGGACGAAGGCGTCTCGATCGATCTCGCTGCCATCCGCGTCGCGTTCGACCGCCTCGCCGCGCGCCACGAGGTCGTGCTCGTCGAAGGCGCCGGCGGCCTCCTCGTTCCCATCGACGCGAAGACCACGATGGCGGACCTGGCCCTCTCGCTCGACACGCCTCTCGTCGTCGTGGCCCGCATGCGCCTCGGCACGATCAACCACACGCTGCTCACGCTCCGGGAAGCGGAGCGATGCGGGCTGCGTGTGCTCGGCGTGGTGCTGAACGGCTACGATCCCTCCGGTGAGCCACTCTCGGAAGCCGAGGCGCGCAACCTGGATGAGCTGCGCGATCGGATCGATACGCCGCTGCTGGCCGAGCTTCCCGCGCTCGATCTCGGTCCCTCCGCCGGATGGACGGCGGAGATGCTCCAGCCGATCACCCGATCCTTCCAGGGCGTCGAGGGGCTCGTCGCGACGCTCGCGTCCCACACCGGCGCGCGCGGTGCCCGGGCCTGATCGCTTTTCCTCTCTTCGCTTGCGAGCGGACCGGCTCTCCGATATCAAGGGTTCCCCCTCCCGGAGGAGACCCGATGGCATGCTGGCCCGCAGGAAACCCTTCTCGCAGATGGACCGTGATCGCGTCGCTTGCGGCCCTCGCCCTCGCGTCGTCCTGCAAATCGCCGCCCGCGCCCAGCGCGGGCTTCATCCTCGACCGGCCCGAGGCCGAGAAGCCGGCCGGGATCCCCTTCCAGAAGTTCTGGACGAAGCCGGGCTTCCGGTTCCGCGACTACCAACGGATCATGGTGTCCCCCATCGACAGGTCGCACCAGCTTCCGACGAACCCTGTGCTCACCGCCGGGACGGATTACAAGCGCCGGTACGCCGAGCTGACGGGTTACGCGGAGGAGACCTTCCGGCGGGCGTTCCGGGACGACCCCAACCACCTCTATGCCGTCGTGACTGCGCGGGGACCGAGGACGCTTGATCTGGAAGTGGCCGTCGTGGAGCTCGTCCCCGGCCGCCCCGTCGTGAACGCGGTCACCTTCGCCTTCACCTATCTGGTCTTTCAGCGCGGAGGCGTCGCGATCGAAGGACGATTCCGGGACGCGACCTCGGGCGAGATCGTCGCCACCTTCGCGGACAAGGAGGTCGCAAAGTTCTATCCCGTGAACGTCAACGATCTAACCTACCTCGGACACCCGAAGGCGATCGTCGACACCTGGGCCGCGCAGCTCGTGGCCGTCACGGGACGGACAGGGAGCGAGCCGGTGAAGGACCAGCGCCGGATCGGGCTCAAGCCCTGGTGAGAGCCCGGGCGTGCTCGTCCTCGGGGCTTCAGGCGGGATGCGGCCCCGCCGATGAGTACGATTGAAGGAGGCTTGCCCCATGGGCGTCGCCGAGGATCTATCGCTGCTCGACCGCAAGTTGAGCGAGCTCAAGTTCCAGTACGAGCAATACTTCTCCGGGCTCGCGAAGACCGAGCCGCGGCCCTTGCTCGCGGAGGTGCAGGAGCTGATCCGGCGCTGGAACGGGCGGCACATCACGAACACGATGCACAAGTTCCGCTACCAGACGCTCGTCGGCAGGTTCAACAGCCTCAACGGGCGATGGATCCGGTGCGTGCGGGAGATGGAGGAGGGGACGTTCAAGCGCGATCTGTTCCGCGTAAGCCTTCACGAACAGGAGCGACGCGAGCGGGAGGAGAAGCAGAAGAAGCTCCAGGATAAGATCTCCGCACGCGGGACGCCGTCCGAGCCGCGCGGCGCGTCTCCACCCGCGGGGGAAAGCACGGAGGCGCTCTACCGGGAGCTGCTCGCGGCGCGGGCAGCCTCCGGCCAGAAGGATCCGGATCTCACGCGGGACGCCTTCGAAATGCTCCTCCGGTCCCAGCGTGCCGAGATCCGCAATCGCTTCGATTGCTCCGACGTCGCCTTCAAGGTTAAGGTGGAGAACGGGAAGGTGAAGCTCGTCGCCCGTCCCGTGAAGGGTTCCTCCACTACCTGAGCGGCGCCCCGTTCGGCGGGCGCCCCCCCCACACGCCGTACCGGAGCCCGTCCATGTCCGACCACCCGACGGATCCGCGTGAGGACGCTCCCGTCGCGCCGGAGATTTTCGTCCCCGACGTCGCCGCCGCCGCGCGCTTTTACACGGAACGCCTCGGCTTCTCCCTACTGCGCCTGGAATACGCCGCGGACCACGCCGTTTTCGCCGTCGTGGCGCGGGGGCCGGCGGTCATCCTCATCGCCGACGAGGGCCACTATCCCGCGATGGGAGGCACGCCCGCGCTCCCCCGCGGCGCCGGGATCGACATTCGCGTGATCGTGGAGGACGTCGACGCCGTCCACGCCCTCTGCCGGAAGAACGGCGTCCCGATCGATCACGAGATCGGAAACCGCACCTACGGCCTGCGCGACTTCATCGTGCACGACCCCCACGGATTCCGGATCCGGTTCGCCGCGCCCCTGGGCTGACGGCGAACGCGCGCCGCCCCCATGCAAAAGGCCCTCCGGGAAGGAGGGCCTTTCGGTGTCCTCGAGGATCTCCCCGATCAGCGCAGGGTCTTCGACGCCGCCGTGAGCCGCGCCTCGGCGCGGTGCTGTGCCGCCTGCGCCTCGGCGATCTCGGGGCTCTCCGACGCCAGCTCCTTCAGTCGCTGCGCCGCCCGCTCGCGAGCCGCTTCGGCGCGCGCCGTGTCGATCTCCTCGGCGGCCTCCGCCGTGTCGACGAGAAGCGTCACCTTGTCGCCGACGATCTCGATGAAGCCCCTGCCCACGGCGAGCGCCCGCGTCTCATCCGGCTGCGCGCCTCGGTAGGTGACCACACCGGGCTGGAGGCCCGTGACGAAGGAGACGTGGCCCGGCAGCACGCCGAACTCGCCCAGCACGCCGGGCGCGGTCACCTCCTGGACCTCCGTGTGCAACACGCGTCGTTCCGGGGTGACGACATCCAGCTCGAGCCGCTCCGCCATGCCCGTTCCTCCCCGCGCCTAGGCGATCATCTTCTGGCCGCGCTCGATCGCTTCCTCGATGGTGCCAATCATGTAGAAAGCCTGCTCGGGCAGATCGTCGTGCTTCCCTTCACAGATCTCCCGGAATCCGCGGATCGTGTCCTTGAGCTGGACGTACTTGCCCGGTGTGCCGGTGAACGTTTCGGCCACGTGGAAGGGTTGCGACAGGAAGCGCTGGATCTTCCGCGCCCGCGCCACCACCTGCCTGTCGTCCTCGGAGAGCTCGTCCATGCCCAGGATTGCGATGATGTCCTGAAGCTCCTTGTACTTCTGGAGCACGCGCTGCACCTCGCGGGCCACGCGGTAGTGCTCCTCGCCGACGACCTGCGGATCGAGGATCCGACTGGTGGAGTCCAGCGGGTCCACGGCCGGGTAGATGCCGAGCTCGGCGATCTGCCGCGAGAGAACCGTCGTCGCGTCCAGGTGCGCGAAGGCCGTGGCCGGCGCGGGGTCCGTAAGGTCGTCGGCGGGCACGTAGATCGCCTGCACCGAGGTGATCGAGCCCTTGCGCGTGGAGGTGATCCGCTCCTGGAGCTCGCCCATCTCGGTGGCCAGCGTCGGCTGGTAGCCCACCGCGGACGGGATGCGACCCAGGAGGGCCGACACCTCGGAGCCCGCCTGGGTGAAGCGGAAAATGTTGTCGATGAAGAGGAGCACGTCGCGCCCCTCCTCGTCGCGGAAGTACTCCGCCATCGTGAGGCCGGCGAGGGCGACGCGCAGGCGCACGCCGGGCAGCTCGTTCATCTGGCCGT
>JBGPLH010000205.1:0-6157 GCA_041486365.1 Thermodesulfobacteriota bacterium
CGCCACGACCTCCTGATCTTCGACGCGCCTTCCACGGGGTTCATCCTCTTCATGCTCCAGCTCCCGCAGGTGGTCGTGCAGGTGCTCCGCAGCGGCTTCTTCGCCCGCGACGCGGCCGACATGTACGACCTCCTCTCCGATCCCGCCCGCACGCAGATACTCATCGTCACGCTCCCGGAGGAGCTTCCGGTGCTCGAAGCGCGGGACCTCTGGCAGCGGCTCCAATCGCTCCCCTCCCCCGCCTCCGCCGGGATCGTGCTGAACGGCGTGCTCTCGGGCATGGGCGACCCGGGTCCGCTCCCCGCCACCCGCGGGGCGAAGCGCGCGGGGAACGCGGTCCTCTCGGCGATCGCGCGCGTCGCGGGGGAAGACACGATGATGGCCGTGCTCCAGGCGAACCGCCTGCTCGCCCAGCGAAGCGCCGCCGCCGCGGGCCACCTCGGCATGCTCCGCGACACGCATGCGCCGCTCTGGACGGTCCCCTTCCTCCCGCCCGAGGGACGCGACGAGGCGGCCTGGGCGCGGCGCCTGGCCGACGCGGTCCGCGCCTCCGGCCTCGCCTCCGTCCTGGAGGCCCCCCCGTGAGCCTCTCGCGCCTGCTGCAGGAGAAACGCGTGGTGATCTGCTGCGGGAGCGGCGGCGTGGGGAAGACCACGACCTCCGCGGCGCTCGGACTCCGGGGTGCGGCGCTCGGGCGCAAGACGCTCGTCCTCACGATTGATCCGGCCCGCCGGCTGGCCGACGCGCTTGGAATCCCGGCCCTGGAACACAGCCCGACGCGCGTGCCGCAAACGACGCTCCGCGCGGCAGGACGCGCGGGACGCGGCATGCTCGACGCGATGGTGCTCGACGCCAAGATCGCCCTGGACGACGTCGTGCGCCGGCACGCCCCCTCCGAGCGCGTGCGAGACACGATCCTCGCGAACCCGCTCTACCGGTTCGGCTCCCGGGCGCTGATCGAGAGCCCCGAGTACCTCGCGATGGAAACGCTGAACGCGCTGGAGGCCGAGGGGTCCTGGGAGCTTCTCGTCGTCGACACGCCGCCCACGCGGCACGCGCTGGACTTTTTCAGCGCCCCGCGGCGCATGGTCGAGTTCCTCGAGCGCAACCGCTTCCTGGCGCTCATGACGCCCCGGGGAAAGGACGCGCTGCGCGGGCAACGGATCGTCGGGATGAGCGTCGGCATGCTGCTCAGGGTGATCGCGCGCGTGACGGGCTCGCAGCTCCTGGAGGCGGCCCGGGAGTTCTTCACGGCCTTCGAGGGGATGTTCGAGGGCTTCCGCGAGCGCGCGGCGCGGATGGATCGGCTGCTCCGGTCGGAGGCGACGTCGACGGTGATCGTGACGAGCCCGGAGCCGCACGCGATCTCGGAGGCGCGCGTGCTCCTCGCCTCCTTCGCGGCCGAGGGCATTCCGGTCGGGGGCCTGATCGTGAACCGCGTGGCGACCGATCCGGTTCCGGATGGGGCGCTCCGGGCCTGGGCCGGGGGCGCAAAGCCCACCGCGAAGCGGCTGGCGGGGACGCTCGCGCTCCCGGGACTCACGCCCAGGGATCGTGACCGCGCGGAAGCGATGATCGAGAATTACCTGCTGTACCGCAGGCTGGCCGGGCGCGATCGCGAGGCGATCCGGGGGCTCGGGGATCTCGGGCTTCCACCCGGCGCGCTGCACGTGGTGCCGGAGCTGGAGGACGAGGTGGTGCGGCTCGAGGGGCTACGGAAGTTCCTGCGGCACCTGGGACGGGCGGGTCGCTGAGACCGGCGACCGGTCAGAGCGCCTTCCGGTCGATCCACTTCCCCTCGCGCGGCGGCTCGTAGCGCGCGAAGGCGTCGAGCAGCGCTTCGGGCGTGTCGTGGACGAGCAGCAGGGCCCGGTGCTTCGCCTTGAGGAAGCCCTCCGCGACCGCGTGATCGAGGAAGCGCAGCATGCCGTCGTAGTAGCCGCGGACGTTCAGGAGGCCCACGGGCTTCTCGTGGAATCCGAGCTGGGCCCAGGTGACCGTCTCGAACAGCTCCTCGAGCGTTCCCCACCCGCCGGGGAGCGCGATGAAGGCGTCGGAGAGATCGGCCATCATCGCCTTACGCTCGTGCATGGATTCGACCACGCGAAGGTCCGTCACGCCCGTGTGGGCCAGCTCCTTCTCCACCAGCACGCCGGGAATGATGCCGATCACCTTCCCGCCCTCCGCGAGCGCCGCGTTCGCCACCTCCGCCATCAGCCCGACGTTTCCACCGCCGAACACCACGCCGAGGCCCCTCTTCGCGAGGATGCGCCCCACCGCGCGCGCCGCGCCGGTGTACTCCACCCGCGCGCCCGCGTTCGAGCCGCAGAAGACGCACACGCGTTTCATCCTTTTGATCCTCATCGGGGGGGAGGCTGGTGCCGCCGGGTCAGAACCACTCGCGCAGCATAGGATCGTCGTCCTGCTCAACGATGCGCGTGAGGTCCACGAGAGCGGCCTTCCGAAGCTGCGCCTTGATCCGCGGATAGCCGGGGAGCGCCCCGAGCGTGGCCGCCCGCTCGAGCGCCCGCGGGAGCACCCGCTCGGGGGGAACGACTTCGTCTACGATGCCGAGCGCGAGGGCGCGGGCCGGCTCGAAGGCGTCGCCCGTGAGCGTGAGCAGGCGCGCCGCGTGGGGCGGAAGTTCCGCCATCACGATCGT
The DNA here is from genome assembly GCA_041486365.1 of Thermodesulfobacteriota bacterium. GTDB lineage: Bacteria > JAUYMQ01 > JAUYMQ01 > JAUYMQ01 > JAUYMQ01 > JBGPLH01. The sequence continues at coordinate 2,663 of JBGPLH010000205.1, forward strand.
CATCGGACCGGCCGGGAACGGGATCCCGACGTTCACCTCCGTGAGGGCGAGCTTGCAGGTCGCGGAGGTCGAGATGCGAACGTCACAGGCCAGCGCGAGCACGAGACCGCCCGCCATCGCGTGGCCGTTCACGGCGGCCACGACGGGCCGCGGCATCGCGTAGAGCCCGCGGATCATCCGGTTCACCGTCCGGAGCATCTCGCGCTGCTCGTCCGGCGAGTACTTCGGCACAATCTTCAGATCGAGCCCCGCCGAGAAGCACCTGCCCGCACCGGTGATCACGACGCCCTTCCCCGCGGGTAGCCGCTCCGCCGCGTCCAGCACGGCGCTCAGCTCACGCGCCGCGTCCACGGTGATTGCATTCACCGGCGCGCGATCGAACGTGACCAGCAGCGCTTCCGGTCTCTCCTCGATGTGGAAGTACTTCATGGCGGGGGTCAGGCCTCCGTGACGTCACGCATCCGCGCGATGACGGGCCGCCCGGCGAGCATGGGGCCGAGCCGCTCTATCGCGGCCCGCAGCCACGGCTGGGCCAGGTGCGCCTCGAGCGCCTCCTCGCTCTCCCACTCCTCGAGCATCGCGAAGCGCGTCGGGTCGGATAGATCCTGGCACAGATCGTACCGCAGGCAACCCCGATCCTTTCGCGACGGCCCGACCAGCGCTTCCAGCGCGAGTCGGCCAACGTCGTCGACCTTGTCGGGCCTCACGGTGAATGTGGCGACCACGCGAACGGCGGGAAGGGCCATGGGGCCTCCTCGGCAGGCGCGCGGCAGGTTGGAAATCGCAGGGCTCGCGCGAGGGAATCAGGGGATGATCTTGTTGAGCGGGTACTCCACGATCCCCGCGGCCCCCGCCGCCTTGAGCGCGGGGATGAGATCGCGGGCGAGCTTCTCCTCGACGATCGTGTTGACGTCGCACCACTGGGGGTCCGAGAGGTTGGCGATCGTCGGCTTCTGAAGCGCGGGGAGGATCGACAGCACGCGCGTGAGGTCCTTCTTGCGGACGTTCATCATGAGGCCGACCTTCCCCTCGGCGTCCACGGCCCCCTTGAGCATCAGGACCAGGTTCTCCATCTTCGTGCGCTTCCAGGGATCGCGGAAGGCCTTGCGGTTGGCGATGAAGCGCGTGGTGCTCTCGAGCAGCGTCTCGACGATGCGCAGGTTGTTCGCGCGCAGGCTCGAGCCGGTCTCGGTGGCCTCCACGATCGCGTCGGCCAGGCGGGGCGGCTTCACTTCCGTGGCGCCCCAGGAGAACTCGACCTCCGCCGTCACGCGGTGGCGCCTGAGGAAGTCCTTCGTCACCTCGACCAGCTCCGTCGCGATTCGCTTGCCCTGGAGATCCTTCGGCGAGCGGATCGGCGAGTTCTCCGGGACCGCGAGCACCCAGCGCACGGGACGGGAGGTCGCCTTCGAGTAGGCGAGCTGGGCCATCTCGACCACCTTCGCCCTGTTCTCGAGGATCCAGTCCTTGCCCGTGAGCCCGCAATCGAGGACGCCGTCCTCCACGTAGCGGGCCATCTCCTGGGCGCGGATCAACATGCACTCGATCCCGGGATCGTCGATCGAGGGGTAGTAGGAGCGGCTGCCGAAGGTGATCGTGTAGCCGGCCTTGCGGAAGAGCGCGGCGGTGGCGTCCTGGAGGCTTCCCTTCGGAAGACCCAGGCGAAGCGGTCCGGGCGGGGCCGCGCTCGCGGGCGCGGCGCTCTTCCCGGCGGCCCCCTTCGCTTTCACGGGACGCCCGGCGTCCTTCGCGCGTGGCTTCTTCATTTCTTGTACACCTTCTTCGGATCGAAGACGGGGCTCCCGATCGTCTCCACGCGATCCCCGTCGACCCGCCGGTGAAAACAGGTGCGGAAACCCTTGTGGCAGGCCGCGCCGCCCCCCTGCTCGACCTTGATCAGCACCGTGTCCTCGTCGCAGTCGATGAAGATCTCCTTCACGAGCTGCACGTGGCCGCTCTCCTCGCCCTTCATCCAGGTCCTGTTGCGGGAGCGGCTGTGGTAGTGGACTTTCCCCGTGGCAAGCGTCTTCTCCCAGGCCGCCGCGTCCATGAAAGCGACCATGAGGACCTCGCCGGTCTTCCAGTCCTGGGCGATGGCGGGGACGAGGCCGTCCCACTTGTCGAAGTTGAGCTTCATGGAGGGCCTCTCGGACCGATCGCGGGCGGGGAAATGGCCCTGTGTACCACGCCCACGGCGTGTCGTCAAACGGGTGACACCTCGGTTGCGCCCCACCGCATCATTATCTAGACTCCCGGCCGAACCCTGCCGCGTTCCGACTTCCGCACGAACCCTGCCGCCGAGGTACGCATGATCGAAAAAGGAACGTCCATCTCGCCCGCCGAAGGACGGCTCGGGATCCTGCTTCCGGGCCTCGGCGCCGTCAGCACCACGTTCATCATCGGGGTCGAGGCAATCCGCCGCGGCCTCGGCCAGCCCATCGGCTCCCTCACGCAGATGGGGACAATACGCCTCGGCAAGCGCACCGACGGGCGCTCCCCGTTGATCCGTGACTTCGTCCCGCTCGCGAGCCTCCAGGACATCGTTTTCGGCGGCTGGGACATCTACGAGGACAGCGTCTACGACGCGGCCATCGGGGCGGGCGTGCTGGAGCGAACGCTGATCGAATCGGTGAAGGACGCGATCGAGCCGATCCGCCCGATGAAGGCCGTCTTCGACCACGAGTTCGTGAAGCGCCTGAACGGTCCCAACGTGAAGAAGGGGAAGACCAAGCTCGAGCTGGCCGAGCAGCTCATGGAGGACATCGCGCGGTTCCGGAAGGAGAAGGAATGCGCGCGGCTCGTCATGATCTGGTGCGGGAGCACCGAGGTCTTCATCAAGTCGGAGACAATCCACGAATCGATCGAGAGTTTCGAGGCGGGCCTCAAGGGCAATCACCCGTCCATCGCCCCGAGCATGATCTACGCCTACGCGGCTCTGAAATCGGGCGTCCCCTTCGCCAACGGTGCGCCGAACCTCACGGTGGACGTCCCCGCGCTGCGCCAGCTCGCGGCGGACCGGCAGGTGCCCATCTGCGGGAAGGACTTCAAGACGGGCCAGACCCTGATGAAAACAATCCTCGCGCCCGGGCTCAAGGCCCGCATGCTCGGGCTGGCGGGTTGGTACTCGACGAACATCCTCGGCAACCGCGACGGCGAGGTACTCGACGATCCGGGTTCCTTCAAGACGAAGGAGGAGTCCAAGCTCAGTGTGCTCTCGCACATCCTCCAGCCGGAGCTGTACCCGACGCTCTACGGCGACTTCACCCACAAGGTGTCGATCCACTATTACCCGCCCCGTGGCGACAACAAGGAGGGCTGGGACAACATCGACATCTTTGGGTGGCTTGGCGACCCGATGCAGATCAAGATCAACTTCCTCTGCCGCGATTCGATCTTGGCCGCCCCGATCGTCCTGGACTTAGCGCTCTTTCTCGACCTCGCCGGACGCGCGGGACTCAAGGGCATCCAAGAATGGCTGTCCTTCTACTTCAAGAG
>JBGPLH010000206.1:0-6112 GCA_041486365.1 Thermodesulfobacteriota bacterium
AAGTCTGACCCGAGGTCCCGAGCGCAGCGAGGGCCGACAAAGTCTGACGAGCGGCGCGCGCCGCGCTTCCGGCGGAGCCCGGCCGCGTGTCCTGGAGATCCTCACGTGCCTGGAGCCCGGCGGCGCGGAAGCGATGGTGCTCGATCTCGCGCGCGGGCTCACGCGCCACGCCGACGTGGCCGTCGCGTACCTGAAGGGCCCGGGAACGCTCACGCCCGCCTTTCGCCGGGCCGGGATCCCCGTCCACGCCCTCGGGATCGAGGGCCTCCGGGACGCGGCGGGCCTCTGGAGGCTCCTCGATCTCGTCGCCTCCGGCCGCTTCGACGTGGTCCACACGCACCTCCTGCACGCCGGGATCCTGGGCCGCGCGGCCGCGCGCCTGGCGCGGGTCCCCGTGATCGTCCACACGCAGCACAACACGCTCCACTGGGAGACGACCTCGCCCCTGCTCGCGCGTGCCAATCGCGCGACGCTCGGCTTCGCTGATCGCGTGATTGCCGTCGGGGAAACCGTGGCGGAGATGACGGCGCTCCACGGCCGTGTACCGCGGGAGCGGATCGCGACGATCCCCAACGGGGTGGACGTGCACCGATTCGTCCCCGCCGACGCGCGCGGGTTTCTCGCGAAATCCTTCGGCGTGCCCCCGGACGCGCCGCTCGTCGGCGTCGTGGCGGGCTTTCGCCGCGTGAAGGGGCACGACGTGCTGCTCCCCGCCATCGAAGAGGTCGCCCGCGCGATCCCCGGCCTGCGCCTCCTGCTGGTCGGCGACGGCCCTCTCCGCGGCGCGGTCGAGCGGGAGATCGCCGCCCGGGGCCTTTCGGAGCGGACGATCCTCGCGGGGATGAGAACCGACGTCGAGGCGATCGTCCCGGGCTGCGACGTGATCGCGCTTCCGAGCCGGGAGGAGGGAGTGCCCGTGAGCGTGCTCGAGGCGATGGCCTGCGGGGTGCCCGTCGTGGCCACGCGGGTCGGCGGGACGCCGGAGGTGCTGGCGGACGGGCGCACGGGGCTCCTCGTGCCGCCGGAGGATCCGCGGGCGCTGGCCGCGGCGCTGCTCCGCCTGCTGCGCCGACCCGAGGAGGCGCGCGCCATGGGGAAGCACGGGCGGGAGAGGGTGCTCGAGCGCTTCAGCATCGGCGAGATGATCGCGCGGACCTGGGCGCTCTACGAGACGCTGCTCGCGGAGTCCAGGGAGAGGAGGGGCTGGCATGTGCGGGATTGACGGAATCCTGTCGCCGCGGCCCATCGATCCGGCGCGGCTCGAGGCGATGACGCAGGCGCTCACCCACCGCGGACCCGACGGAGGCGGCGTGTGGATCGGGCGGCCTGCCGGAGGTCCCGAGCGCAGCGAGGGCCGACAAAATCTAAACGCTCATGGCCGCCCCCATGTGGGCCTCGGGCACCGCCGGCTGGCCATCGTCGATCTGTCCGCCGCGGGCGCCCAGCCGATGTCCTGCGCGGACGGCCGCCTCACGATCGTCTTCAACGGCGAGGTCTACAACCACGATGCGCTCAGGCAGCGCCTCGCCGCGCGCCACCGCTTCCGATCCCGCTCGGACACCGAAGTGCTGCTCCACGGCTGGGAGGACGAGGGGAGTGCGTTTCTAGATCGCGTCGACGGCATGTTCGCGCTGGCCGTCTGGGACGCCCGCGACGGGAGCCTCACGCTGGCGCGCGATCGGATCGGCGAGAAGCCGCTCTTCCACGCATGGATCGGCGACACCTTCGTCTTCGCCTCCGAGCTCGGCGCGCTGCTCACGCATCCGGACTTTCCGCGGGAGATCGATCCCGAAGGACTTGATCACTACCTCACCTGGGGCGCGATCCCGGCCCCCTGGACCATCTTCCGCGCCGCGCGGCGGCTCGGGCCGGGAAGCCTGCTCCGGGTGAAGGACGGCAAGGCCATCGAGACCGTGTGGCACCTGCCGGCGCCCGACCCTGATCCGCCCGCGACGCAAGCGGAGGCGCGGGCGCGGCTGCGCTCGGCCCTGGAGGACTCGGTCCGGTCGCGGCTGTCCGGGGACGTGCCCGTGGGCGCCTTTCTCTCGGGCGGCATGGACTCAAGCGTGATCGTGGGGCTCGCTTCCCGGGCCATGGGCGGCGTGCTCCGGACCTTCACCGTCGGCTTCGATGGCGCGGGTCCCTTCGACGAGCGGGCCTGCGCGCGGGAGGTGGCCCGGGCGTACGGAACGAATCACACCGAGATCGTCATCGGGCCGGCGGAGGCCATCGCGGAGGCCGAGGCGCTGCTCGGCACGCTCGATGAGCCCTTCGGCGATTCCAGCGCGATCCCCACCTCGCTGGTCTCCCGGCACGCCCGGCGCGCGGTGAAGGTCGCGCTCTCGGGCGACGGCGCGGACGAGCTCTTCGCCGGCTACTGGAAGTACGTCGCCGAGTCGCTCTCTCCCTGGTACGCCAGGGTCCCCGCGGGCCTGCGCCGGGCGCTGGCGGGCGCCGCCGCGGCACTGCCCGAGGATCGCCGATCGGCGACGGGCGAGGCCCTGCGCCGCGCGCGGAAGTTTCTCCTCCGATTTGAGCCGGAGCCCGCGGCGCGGCACGCGGCCTGGATGCGCGTCCTGGACGCCGGGGCCAAGAACGATCTGCTGGCCGCGCCCGACCCGGCGCTGTGGGCGAAGACCGATTCGCTCATCGAACGGCTGTACCAGGAGGCGCGGACGGACGACGTGCTGGGCGCCATGCTGTCCGTGGATCTTCGCCACACGCTCCCCACCGATATGCTGGCCAAGGTCGATCGCATGAGCATGGGCGTGGGGCTTGAGGTGCGCCTGCCCTATCTCGATCCGAAGGTCATCTCGCTGGCCCTCGCGATCCCCTCGGCCTGGAAGCTCCGGGGCCGGCGTCGCAAGGCGATCCTCCTGGACGCCTGCGCGGACCTCGTGCCGCCCACCCTGCGCCGGCGTCCGAAGCGGGGATTCGAGCTGCCGCTCGGAGAGTGGTTCCGGGGCCCGCTGCGCGGTCTCCTCGAGGACACGCTCTCCGGGGAGACGCTCCGGGCCCAGGGGATCTTCCGGCCGGAGGCGGTGGCGCGCCTGAAGCGCGATCACCTCTCCCGGCGCCGGGATCACACGGCGCGCCTGTGGTGCCTCCTCGTCTTCACCGCATGGCATCGGCGCGCGCTCTCCGCCGCGCCGCGGGGCGGGGGAGGCGGGGCATGAGCGCGCGGATCCCCATCGTCCACCTGGTGAACACAGATTTCTTCGGGCGCTTCCTGATGCTGGGGCAGCTTCTCGCGCTCCGGGACGCCGGCTTTGCGCCCCGCCTCGTCGCGGGCCCGGGGCCCCTCATCCCCGAGATCGAGGCCGCGGGGATTCCCGTGACGGTGCTCGCTTCCAGCCGCCGAATTGCTCCGCTCGCCGATCTCGCCACGCTCGGACGCCTCGCGCGGATCCTGCGCGCAAGCGGGGCCTGGCTCGTTCACACGCACAACCCCAAGCTCAACCTGCTGGGCCCCCTCGCCGCGCGCCTCGCCGGTGTGCCCCGCGTCGCGACGACCGTGCACGGCTACTACTTCCACGAGGGGATGCCCGGGGTTGCCCGCGCCGCGTTCCAGGCCCTCGAGCGCGTCTCGTCGGCCTGCGCCGACGTGGTCTTCACTCAGAGCCGGGAGGACTACGAGACGGCGCTGCGCGCGGGCTTGTGCCCGCCGGGGAAGCTCGAGCACCTGGGCAACGGGGTCGATCTCTCGCGCTTCGACCCGCACCGCGTGAAGCCCGACGATGTGGCGCGCACGCGGGAGATGATCGGGATTCCGGCAAACGCGCCGGTCGTGGGGATCGTGGGCCGCATGGTGCGTGAGAAGGGGTACCTCGAGTTCCTCGAGGCCGCGGCGATCGTGGCGCGCGTTCACCCCGGCGCGCACTTCGTCGCCGCGGGCCCCGACGAGCGCTGGCAGAAGCCCGACGCCCTGCGCCGCGAGGAAGTCCTGGCCCTGTCGCAGCGCGATCCGGCGCTCCGCGGGAAGTTCCACGCGCTCGGACTCCGGCAGGATCTCCCCGAGCTGTTCGCCGCGATGGACGTGGTGGCGCTTCCCTCGCACCGCGAGGGATTCCCGCGAAGCCTGATCGAGGCGGCGGCCATGGCCCGGCCCATCGTGGCCACCGACATCCGCGGCTGTCGGGAGGTGGTGCGCGACGGGGAGAACGGCTTCCTCGTTCCGGTCAAGGACACGGCCGCGCTGGCCGATAGGATAGAGGCCCTTCTGTCCAGGCCCGACGTGGCGGCGGAGATGGGCGCGCGGGGGCGCGTCATCGCGCTCCGCCACGACGAGCGCGAGGTCAGCCGGCGGGTGGTGGCCGGCTACGAGCGGTTGCTCTCTTCTCCAGTAGGAAGATCACGCCCAGCCCTGACGAGAGTCCCGTGACGACACGGGTGCTGCACCTGCATACGCTCGATCTGGCGACGGGCTCCGGCCTGAACACGCTGGCCACGGTCCGGGGGCTGCGCACCATCGGATTCGAGGCGGAGCTGGCTTGCGGCGATCCGGAGGGCGGCGCGGGCGAGCGCCTCTCGGCAGTCGCGGAGCGGGAGGGCGTTCCCGTGTTCCGCCTGCGACATCTCGGGCGGCGCACGGACCCGCTGCGGGACGCGCGGGCCCTGGCCGAGATTGCCGGCCTCGTCCGGCGGCGGGGCGCGCAGGTCGTCCACACGCACAATTCCAAGGCGGGACTCCTCGGCCGCATCGCCGCCCGGGCCTGCGGCGTGCCCGCGGTGATCCACACGGTCCACGGCTGGGCCTTCGAGCAGGCGGGATCGGCCGCCGCGCGGGGGCTGTACCGGATCCTGGAGCGGGGGGCCGCGCGCCTGGCCCATCGCACGATCGTCGTTTCCCGGGCCCTCGAGGCCGCCGCGGAGAGCGCGGCCATCCCCGGCGGCGCGCGGCGGACGGTGCTCTACAGCGGGATCGATCTGGAGGCGTTCCGGACCGCCGGGCGCGACGGCGCGCTGCGCGCGCGGCTGGGGGCGGACGATCGGACGTTCCTGGTCGGGCAGGTGGCGCGGATCTGGGAAGGGAAGGGACACGAGACGCTGCTGGATGCCTTCGGACGGCTGCGTCGCGAGTGTCCACGCGCGCGCCTGGTGATCGTGGGCGACGGGCCCGGGCGCACCGCGCTCGAGCGGCGGGCGGCCATGACGGGCCTGGCCCCGTTCGTCCGGTTCACGGGGCACCGCGAAGACGTCGCCTTGGTGACGGCGCAGCTGGACGCGGCGACGCTCCTGTCCCAGTACGAGGGGATGGGACGCGTGGTCGTGGAGGCGCTTGCGGCGGGAGTTCCGGTCGTGGCCTCGCGCGTGGGCGGGATCTGCGAGCTGGTGCGCGAGGGCGAGAACGCGTTCCTGGTGGCGCCCGGCGACGTGGGGGGCGTGGCCGCCGCGCTCGGGCGCCTGGCCTGGGATGAGGGGCTGCGCGCGCGGATGGCGGCGGCGGCGCGGACGGGGGTGGATGCCCGCTTCGATGCGTCGCGGATGGTGGAGCGGATCGCGGAGATCTATCAAGAGGCGCTTGCCGGATCGCGCGTCGCGATTCCCGCACCGGCCATCGGGCCGGCGTCGCCCCTGCTGACGACGATTTCGGACGGGAGCAAACGGTGTACCTGATCGTCTTCCTGGTCGCGGCCGCAGTATCGCTCCTCGCGACGCCGCTGGTGCGGCGCCTGGCGATGGCGCTCGGGGTCCTGGACCGTCCGGAGGCGCGCAAGATGCACCGGAAGGCGATGCCGCTGCTCGGCGGCATCGCGGTCGCCCTCGGGTTCGCGGCCGGATGCCTCCTGGCCTATTCGCTTCCGGGCCACCGCGCGCCGGAGACTCCGCTCTTCGGCCTCGCGATCGGCGCGTTGCTCATGGTCGGGCTCGGGGTGTACGACGACGCGCGCGGCGCCGACGCACGCCTCAAGCTCTCCGTGCAGGCGCTCGCCGCCCTCGTCGTGATTGCTTCCGGGAGCCGGATCGGGATCCTCACGAATCCCTTCGGCGGGACCTGGGACCTCGGAGCGCTCTCGGTGCCGGCGTCGGTCCTGTGGATCGTCGGGATCACCAACGCCATGAATCTCATCGACGGGCTCGACGGCCTGGCGGCGGGGATCGGCGCGATCGT
>JBGPLH010000207.1:0-6096 GCA_041486365.1 Thermodesulfobacteriota bacterium
CGGCTCGCCGCGCCGCTCGGCCGGGAGCGCGGGATCGATTGCCGCGGAGACCGCAGCCGCCGCCTCTCCGCTCGCCCGGACCGCGCGCGCGGCCACCACCCCGAGGAGGCTCTCGAGAGCCGTCACGTACCGGCCGCGCCAGTCGCGCCAGGCCGCCTCCGATTCGCCGGTCAGCACCCCATCGAGCGACGACAGCGTCTGCGTCACCGCCGGGACGATGGCCCCGCCCAGGATCTGCCGCCAGTGAGAGAGGCCCTGCAGATGGGGGATCATCTCCCGGATCTCGTCTGCCCAGCGGAAGAAGCGATCGGGCGGGAGGCTCTCCGCCGGGACGCGGATGTGCGGCGCGAAGAGCGCGCGGAACTCGTCCTCCAGCCCCGCCACTTGCGCCAGCGCCTGATCGAAGGGCACCGGCTCCTCGATCGCGGGGGGATCGGCCAGACGCACCATCCCCGACCCCGCCATGGCGTTCAGCGGCCGGTTCGCGAGCACGCCGATGCGGGCCGCGAGCGCGGCCTCGAGCACGGTGAGTCCCTCCTCCTTCCGCTCGAAGGCGGGGGCCGATTCGAAGAGGTTCATCGGGAGCTGGAGCACGCCGAAGTGATGGTACGGCCCGCCCGCGTCGCGCGCGGCCTCCAGCATGGCTGTGAGCGAGGTCGCTTCCGGATCGCCGGGCGGGGCCGCCGCGGTATTGGAGGAGACGCCGTACCAGCGGACGCGCTCCGCGGCAACCTCCCCCTCCAGGTACGCGAACGCCTTCCGGAGCCGCGCGTGGAACGCTTCCCGCGCTCGCCCGGGCTCCTCGCCCCGGTGCTTCACGGCATCCGACAGGAAGTATTCCGGGTTGTGGAGCAGGCACACGTCGAGCGTGCGGACCCGGAGCCGCTCGAGCGATCGCGCGAGCTGGTCCTTCAGGAACTCCGGGTGGATGCAGTGCCAGACGTCGTCGCCGTACTTCACCATGTCGGGGTACGGCCGGCCCGCGGCCTCCCGCTCCCGCGCGGCCGCAAGGTTCGTCCCCTGGACGTACCCGATCTTCGAGACGACGACGATCTCCTCGCGGCGCAGGGCGCCGCGCGCGGCGAGGTCGGCAAGGGTGGCGCCGACGAGCCGCTCGCTGCCGCCGTCGGTGTAGTTCGTCGACGTGTCGATCAGGTTGCAACCCGAGAGCAGGGCGCGTTCGAGCGCCTCCCGGTGCCCGGCGGTTTCGTCGTCCACGCGGTAACCGCCGAATCCCACGCGGCTCACGGTGAGCCCCGTGCGTCCGAGCTCCGCGTAGCCCTGCGGGCGCCTCGCACGGTGGCGGCCCGCGAAGGCTTCCGTCCCGGTCGCCGACGCATTCCCGGACAGTGCCGCGCCCAGCCCTTCGCCCCGCCGCGCGCCGCCCGCTTCCTCGCGCGCGAGCGATTGGAGCAGGCCGGAGGCGGCGAGCGCCTGCGCTGCGAGGACGGGATCGGTGATCGGCGCCTCGCAGGCGAAGTTCTGGCAGAGGTAGAGGGCGGGCCTGCCGTCCACGAGCGTCTTGTCCCGCAGGAGCGGCAGGGCCGAGACGCCCCGCGCGGGATCGTGGTGACCGACGATCCGGTTCGGAAGGTAGGGCCGATGCGCCTCCCGGAAGAGCGCCTCCCGCGCCGGGTCACCGGGGGCGCCGATCACGGCGATCTCCACGGGCGCGTCGCGCAGGAAGTCCACGGCCTCGAGGCTCTTCGCGAAGCCCCGCGGCCAGCGCCGGATGAGGCCGCCGTGCGCCAGAACGGCCGACCCCGCCGCTTCCCGCCAGTCCTCCCGATCGAAGTGATACGAGAGGCGCGCGAGCGCCATGGCCGCGGCCGCGTTGGGAGAGGGCGTGGCGCCGTCCATCCCTTCCCGCCGCCGCAGGATCAGCCGCTCGTGATCGCGGGCGGTCGTGTAGAAGCCGCCCGTCTCCGGATCCCCGAAGTCCTCGACGATCCGCTGCGCCAGCCGTCCCGCTTCTTCCAGATACCGCGCGTCCCCGCCCGCTTCGTGGAGATCGATCAGCGCCTCCGCGAGATACGCGTAGTCCTCGAGCACCGCGTCCAGATGCGCCTTCCCGTCGCGGTAGGTGCGCAGTAGCCGGCCGTCATCTTTTCGCAGCGGGCCGAGGAGGAAATCCGCCGCGCGGCGCGCGGCGTCTAGGTAGCGGGCGTCGCCGATCACGCGGGCGCCGGAGGCCATCGCGCGGATCATAAGGCCGTTCCAGCCCGTGAGGATCTTGTCGTCGAGCCCCGGCGGCACGCGGCGCGATCGCGCGGCGTAGAGCTTGCAGCGCGCCTCCTGGACGCTCGCTTCCAACTCGGCCGGCGGGAGGCCGAGGGTCGCGGCCACCTCCTCGATCGGGCGCGGCGCGTGCAGGATGCTCTTCCCCTCCCAGTTGCCGCCGGACTTCACGTCGAAATACGCACAGGCGCGGCGCGCGCTCTCGGGACCCAAGGTCGACTCGATCTCCTCGCGGGTCCAGACGAAGAACTTCCCCTCCTCCCCCTCCGAGTCGGCATCCGTGGCCGAGAAGAATCCCCCCTCCTTCGAGGTCATCTCGCGCAGGATGTAGTCGAGCACCTCCCGGCCGATCCGGTGGAAGAGCGGATCCCCGGTGACCTGGAAGGCCTCCAGGTATACCGGCACGAGCAACGCGTTGTCGTAGAGCATCTTCTCGAAATGAGGGACGAGCCAGCGCGCGTCGGTCGCGTAGCGCGCGAAGCCGCCGCCGACCTGGTCGTAGATCCCGCCGCGCGCCATGCACGTGAGCGTGTGGGTCACCATGCGCAGGGCGTGCGCGTCCTTCGTGCGGCGATGGTGGCGGAGAAGGAGCGAGAGGGCGCTGGAGGGCGGGAACTTGGGCGCGCCGCCGAAGCCGCCGAACTCGGGATCGAAGGCCTCCGCGAGCTGCGCGGCGGCCTTCTCGATCTCGGCGGGCCCCACGGCCATCGCCTGCGTGGCGGAGACCTGCTGTCGCAGGTGCTCCGTGATGGCGCGCGCCTCCTCCTTCACCTGGTCGGGACGCTCGCGCCAGGCCTCCGCGATCCGGGTGAGCAGCGAGGGAAACCCGGGGCGGCCGTGGGCGTCCCGGGGCGGGTAGTAGGTGCCGGCGAAGAAGGGCTCCTGCGCCGGCGTGAGGAAGACCGTCATCGGCCAGCCCCCCTGGCCGGAATTCAGGGCCTGGGTCGCCGCCATGTAGATCTCGTCCAGGTCGGGGCGCTCCTCGCGATCGACCTTCACGCAGACGAAGTGCTCGTTCATGAGCGCGGCGATCCGCTCGTCCTCGAAGGACTCGCGCTCCATCACGTGGCACCAGTGGCAGGCCGAGTAGCCGATCGAGAGCAGGATCGGCTTGTGCTCCTCCCGCGCGCGGCGCAGCGCCTCCTCGCCCCAGGGATACCAGTCCACCGGATTGTAGGCGTGCTGGAGCAGGTAGGGACTGGTCTCCTGGGCGAGCCGGTTGGGACGGCGGCCCTCGCGCTGCCCGCTCATCCGCCCTTCAGGGCTTCGTCCGCCTTGGCGGCCAGCACGAAGTCGCTCTCCGTGAGCCCGTTGATCTTGTGCGTCCAGATCTCCACCCGCACGCTCCCCCAGGTGAGGTGGATGTCGGGGTGGTGCCCCTGCTCCTCCGCGATGGCGCCGATGCGGTTCACGAAGGCGAGGGCCTGGACGAAGTCCTTGAACCGATAGGTCTTGCGCAGGTGGTGCTCGTCCACCGCCTCCCATCCGTCGATCTGGGCGAGGAGCTGTCCGATGGCATCCCCCCGGAGCGGCGGAACACCACCCTTGCAGGGGACGCAGTTCTTCTTCGCGAGTTCCGACATGATCCCTCCCGGTGCGCGTCGCGCGGCCCGTCGCGACGGGGCGCGGCGGCTTTTCCCTTGACGCGGGTTTCCGCAAGACAGATACCACAATTCGGCCGGAGAGGCCGGGGGGCGTGCATGCGACTCGTGATCCAGCGCGTTAGCCGCGCAAAGGTCTCGGTGGATGGTGAAACCGTGGGCGCCATCGGCCCCGGACTGCTCATTCTGGCCGGTGTGGCACAGGGCGACACGCCGGCCGATGCGGAGCGGCTCGCGCGGCGCTGCGCGGAGATTCGGATCTTCGCGGACGCGGAGGGGAAGTTCAATCGATCGCTCTCGGACACGGGCGGCGAGGCGCTCGTGGTGAGCCAGTTCACGCTGCTGGCGGATACGCGCAAGGGGCGGCGGCCGAGCTTCATGGCCGCCGCGCGGCCCGAGGAGGCGGAGCCGATCGTCCATGCTTTCGCGCAGGCGCTTCGCGACGCCGGTGTGCCGACGGAGACCGGCCGCTTCGGCGCGATGATGGCCGTGGAGCTGGTGAATGACGGGCCGGTGACGGTGCTCCTCGAGAGCGCGCCGGCGGGCCGAGTCGATGACGGATTTCAGGCTTCAGACGGATCTAACCGATAAGCCTGGGGTCTTGCGATTCGCGCGATCCGCTCAGGGTCGCTGAAAGGCCCACGGTGGTCGGCCGAAGAGATCCGGGCAGAACTCCACTCCGCGCGAGAGGCGCCTGTGGCGATGGCGGCGACAGCGCGCCGGAGGGGAGCCCGTGAGCCTGCCTCGGATCCTCATCGTCGACGACGACCGCATGATCAGGACCATGGTCCGGGACGCCGTGGAAGCCATCGGCTTCGACGTCCAGGAGGCCAAGGACGGCCGAGAGGGCCTGCGCGCCGTGGAGGACTCCCCGCCCCAGCTGATCATTCTCGACGTGCAGATGCCCCACATGGACGGGTACGCGATGTGCGCGGCGGTTCGCAGGCTGGAACCGGGAAAAGACATCCCCGTCCTGATCCTGACGGTACACGGCGACGCGAAAGCCATTCAGAGGGCCTTCGAAGCGGGCGCCACCGACTTCATCTCGAAGCCCTTCGACTTGCAGATCCTCCAGCACCGCGTCCTGTTCATGATGCGAGCCAGGAACGCCTTCGCCGAACTGCGAGAGCTCTTCAACGAGCTCGGGAAGAATCGGGAGCGCCTCGCCACCGCACAGCGTCTCGCGCAAATCGGCCACTGGGAGTGGGATCCGCAAGAGGAGCAGATGCTCTGGTCCGAGGAGCTGTACCGCATCTTCGAGATGCAACCGCTTCCGGGTGCTTCAACCTACGCCCGGTTCGTGCAGATGATTCATCCGGATGATCGGGAGGAGGTCGAAAAGGCCATCACCTGCTCGCTCTCTGATTTCAGGGGTTGGAACCTGGAACACCGGATCATCGCGGCAACGGGCGCCGAGCACATTGTCCACCACCAGGCCGAAATCTCCGACGGGGCTTCCGGAGCCCCCAGGACGCTCATCGGCACCATCCAGGACATCACGGGGCCCAGACTCACGGAGGAAAGGATCCGCCGTCTCGCGTACTACGACACCCTGACGTCGCTGCCCAACCGCAGAATGATGATGGAAAACCTGACCCGGGCCATCGAGCGAGCACACCGGGCAGGGCTTCAGGCGAGCGTGCTTTTCCTCGACCTGGATCGGTTCAAGCGAATCAACGATACGTTCGGGCACGAAACAGGCGATGAGCTGCTCAAAGCCGTCGCCGAGAGGTTATTGAACTGCGTTCGCTCGACCGACTACGTGGGGCAGCGAGGACTGACGATGAACAACGCGGCGCTATCGCGGCTCGGAGGCGACGAGTTCACGATCGTGCTCGGCGACCTTCACAAGGCGGAGGATTCGGCTCTCATCGGCCGCAGGATTATCGAGAGCATGCGAGAGCCATTCATGGTGAGCGGCCGGGAAGTCGTGATGAGCACGAGCATCGGAATTTCCGTGTTTCCCACGGACGGGACCGATTCAGGGGCCCTGCTCAAGAACGCCGATACCGCCATGTACCATGCCAAGGAGTCCGGGCGAGGGAACCTTCAGTTTTTCTGCGAGTCGATGAACAGCAAGGCGGTGAAGCAGTTGCACATGGAGATGGGATTGCGAGCCGCACTTCAGCATGAGGGGTTGATCCTGCATTATCAGCCCAAGTACGACGCCCGGTCCGGACGTATCTCAGGGATGGAAGCGTTGGTGCGCTTGCGCCTCCCTGACGGCGGGCTGGCGCAACCCATGGAGTTCATCCCG
>JBGPLH010000208.1:0-6095 GCA_041486365.1 Thermodesulfobacteriota bacterium
ACACGTTCCCCTGACCGCTGCAAGGCAGGCGGCCCGGTGTCCGTTCGTCCAGGAGAGGGTCACGCGGTGAAATGGACCAGAGGCTTGCTGCTGGCTCTGTCGTCGGTGCTCCTGTTCGTTTTCGCGGCCGAGGCGTTCTGGCGGATCTTTCCTTCCATGATCCCGGGAGGCGTCGAGATCCTGGCCCGGTCGCGCCTGTACCGGTTCGATCCCGACGTGGGAATCGTCCTTCGCCCCGGTGTCGACGCGCGGCTCACGATCCCCTGGCTCGAGCGCCCGGTGCGGGTTCGGACCACGGGAGAGGGCCGGTCCGTCGGCTTCCGCGACGACGGCCTGCAGGGAGGTCTGCGGGTGGCCATCCTGGGCGACTCCTACACTTTCGGTTACGGCGTGGACCAGGGTGAGAGCTTCCCGGCGCAACTGGAGCGCCGGCTGCGCGCCCGGGGCGTCAAGGCCGACGTGATCAACGCGGGGGTGCCGGGGTTCGGAGCGCGGGAAGAGCGCCGGATGCTGGAGAAGCACGTGCTGCCCCTCGGGCCCGCCCTCGTGCTCGTCGCGGTGTACGGGAACGACCTCCAGGACAACGTGCGATCGGTGCACGGGCGGTGGCTCGGGATTCGCAACTTCCTGGGCGTGCACTCGATCCTGTACGAGATCGCATCCGCGGCGCGCGCGGCGCACCCGCGCCTTGAGGCGGCGCGAGAGGGCAGGCCCCGGCCGAAGGACGCGAAGGCGAAGCATCCCCAGGAGGGCTACGCGATCGAGCGGCGGGAGATCGGGCGCATGCGGGACCTCTGCGCGGCCCGCGGCGTGCGCTTCGGCGTCGTCCTGCTGCCGGATTCGCCATCGCTCGAAGAAGGACGGCTTCATCCCCCCGGAGCTGCCTTCCCCGTCCTTGATCTGGGGCCGCGCTTCGCGGGACTGCCCCGCAGCGCCTGGCGGAACCCCTATATCGGCCATCTCACGCCGGAGGCGAACGGCTGGGTGGCCGACGCCATCGCCGACTTCATGGATCGGAACGCGCTGCTCGTCGCGCGCCCGGTTCCGGGCGGGGCCTAGCGGAACCCGCGCAGGCGCCAGGCCGCCCGGAGGTACCAGAGGCGCTGGGCGCGCCGGATGAATCGCGGCGCCTGCCGGTAGGCCGCCAGCGCGTCCCGCATCGCGCGGCGCCCGTCGTCTTCCCGTCCCGTTCCCGCGTGACACCGGCCCAGCTTGTAGAATCCCTCGACCGAATCGGTGTTGAGGCGCGTGAAGGTCTCGTACCAGGGGAGCGCCTCGGCGAAACGCCCGGCGCGGAGATACACGTCGCCGATGAGACGGTAGGGCTCGCCGTAGCGCATGCGCGGCTTCGCGGCGAGCGCCTCCTCGATGAGCGGGCGGCCCTCCGTCTCCTTCCCCGTGGCGAGGAGCGTGTAGCCGAGGAAGAAGCCCGTCTCCGCCGAATCGGGCGAGCGCGTGCGGGCCTTCTCCAGGTGCGGGAGCGCCTGCCCGAACTTCCCGCGGAGCGCGAGGAGTCGCCCGAGGTCGTTGTGGGCGGCGGCGTTCTCCGGGTTCGCCTCGAGATCCGAGCGGAGCCTTTCGATCTCCCGCCTGGCGCGCAGCGGCGCCAGCGGGTTCCACGCGCGTCCGGTGAACTGGACGCCGCCCAGATAGAAGACGGCGAGCACGATCACGAGGGCCAGGATCGGGTTCCCCACGATCACCGAAGTGATGAGCCACAGCAGCCAGCCCGACATGGGTCTCCCGGCGTGGAAAGGACCGGGGCATCTTACGCGGCGCCCGCGGCCGGCTCAAGCGCTCCGCGTTCTTGACACCCCGGGATCGCGCGAGCAGGATCGCGCCCGACCCCGGGGGAGGGATCTCCATCCACATGGCCGACAGGAACACCATCGAACCGCCGCGCGCCGCGCCGCCCTCCGAGGGCGAACGCTTGCGGCAGGCACTCGCCGACTACGTGGAGCTCTTCGCGGCGAGCGGGCTCTGGGCCGTGGCGGCGCCCGCCCCCCTCCCTTCCGCCCGATCCATCCCGACGGGGCCCTCCCGCCCGGACGCATCGCCCTCCGCGGCAAGCGAGGAGCCGCCCGCCGGAGCGCTCGACTCGCTGGAGCGGATCCGGGAGGAGATGGGCGATTGCACGCGGTGCAAGCTCCACCGGGGACGCACGCACATCGTGTTCGGGGAAGGGAACCCGAAGGCGGAGATTCTCTTCATCGGGGAAGGTCCCGGCGAGGAGGAGGACCGGCAGGCGCGCCCCTTCGTGGGGCGCGCGGGGCAGCTCCTGACGAAGATAATCCGGAACGGGATGAAGCTCCGGCGCGAGGACGTGTACATCGCGAACATCGTCAAGTGCCGCCCGCCCGCCAACCGGGAGCCCGAGCGGGACGAGGTGGAGGCCTGCAGCCCGTTCCTTCTGGCGCAGATCCGCGCCATCGGCCCGAAGGTGATCGTGACGCTGGGGCGCCCGGCGACCTCCACGCTCCTCGGGCGGCCCGTGCAGATCACGCGCATGCGCGGAGCGTGGCAGGATTTCCACGGGATCCCG
This sequence comes from Thermodesulfobacteriota bacterium, assembly GCA_041486365.1. GTDB lineage: Bacteria > JAUYMQ01 > JAUYMQ01 > JAUYMQ01 > JAUYMQ01 > JBGPLH01. The sequence goes on from JBGPLH010000208.1 coordinate 2,543, forward strand.
CTGATGCCGACCTACCATCCGGCCTTCGTCCTCCGCCAGTACACGGAGAGAACGCGCCGCGAGGTGTGGGACGACATGAAACAGGTGCTTCGCCGGATCGGCCGGGCGGATTGAGCGCGACGGGTTGACGCCGCCGCTCCGGCCGAGCATCTTGGCGCCCTCCGCCGCCCCCCTGGGACCCTCGGCGGCCCCATTGCCTCCGATCGCACGGGAGCCCCATTGCATCCGCTGATCTACGCCCTGTTCTTCCTCACGGGCGCGGCCGGACTGATCTACCAGGTCGTCTGGCTGCGCGTGTTGATCCGCGTATTCGGCAGCACCGTCCAGGCCACATCCACGCTCGTGGCGGCCTTCATGGCGGGTCTGGCCCTGGGCGCGTGGCTCTTCGGCCGCTTCACCGACCGATCGCGGGCGCCGCTGCGCTGGTACGCGCTGCTCGAGCTGGCCGTCGCGGCGACCGCCATCGCGCTTCCCTTCGCCTTCGATGCGACCGTGCCCATCCTGCGGCGCGTATACCAGGCCACGGGCGGGGGGCCGGCGCTCCTGGCGGCGCGCGCGGCGCTCGCCTTCGCGATCCTCCTGCTCCCCACGATGTTCATGGGCGGGACGTTCCCCGTGCTCACGGTGCTCGCCACGCGGCACGACGGGCGGCTGGCCCGCAACGTGGCCACGCTGTACGCCCTGAACACCCTCGGCGCCGTGGCGGGGACGCTCCTGACGGGAATCGTCCTGATCGGTGTCTTCGGAGAGAGGGGGGCCGTCGCCTGCGCCGTCGCGCTGAACGCCCTCGTCGCGGCGATGGCGCTCGGGCTCCACCGGCGATTCGCGCCCTCGGAGGCGGCGGAGGCCGCGCACCCGATAGCGCCGCCGCGCCCACTCGTGGTCTCCGACGGCGCGCGGCGCGTGGCGCTGGCCGTCTTCGCCGCGAGCGGCGCCGCGGCGCTCGCCTACGAGGTGATCTGGACCCGCCAGCTCCTCTGGTTCCTCGGCACGTCCGTGTACGCCTTCTCCGGGATGCTCGCGATCTTTCTCTCGGGGATCGCCCTCGGAAGCGCGTTCATGACGAAGCGCGTGGAGCGGGAGGAGGATCCCGTCGGGGTCTTCGGCCTGCTCGAGATCGCGTTGGGTATCACTTCGGTGCTCACGCTGTTCCTCCTCGTCCCGGCCAACGATGTGTATGATTCGCCTGTGCGCTGGTTCCGCTACGCCGGCGGCATCCTTGCCGCGGTCGCGCTGGTGCTGCCGCCCACGCTGCTCCTGGGGGCGATCTTCCCGACCGCCGCGCGGGCCTACGCGGCGGGGAAGCCGGACATGGGCGCCGCCGTGGGGCGCGCCTACGCGGTGAACACGGTCGGCGGGATCTTCGGCTCGCTCGCGGCGGGCTTCCTGCTGATCCCCTGGCTCGGCACGACCCGCGCCATCGCGCTGCTGGCCGTCGTGAACGTACTGGGCGGCGCCGCGCTCCTGGCCGCGTCCCCCGTCCGGAAGCGGCTGGCCCTGCGCGCGCTCGCGGCGTCCGTGGCGATCCTGGCCCTCGCGATGGTCCCTCTTCTGCGCACGGACCCCCTCGCCCGCGTCGTGCGCGAGCGCCTCGCCTTCAAGTACCGGAACCTGATCGGGATCTTCTGGCACCACGAGGATCCGGCAGCCACGGTGACGGTCTTCGCGACGCAGCCCCGGGGACGGCCGATGAAGAAGCACCTCTGGGTGAACGGCGTGGGGATGACGTCGCTGGTGACCGTCACGAAGATGATGGCGCATCTGCCGATCATGCTGGGCCCGGAGCCCGCGCCGGGCCGGACGCGCAAGGTCCTCGTGATCTGCTTCGGGATGGGCACGACCGTGCGATCGGCCTCGCGGTGGCCCGGCACGGAGGTCGACGCCGTGGAGCTCGTGCCGGGCGTGATCCGCGCATTGCGCTTCTTCCACGCCGACGCGGCGGCGCTCGAGGCGAACCCGCGCGTCCGGATGCACGTGGGGGACGGCCGGAACTGGCTCCTCCTCTCGGGAAAGAAGTACGACGTCATCACCGTGGATCCGGCGCCGCCCATCTGGAGCGCGGGGACGGTGAACCTCTACTCGCGGGAGTTCATGGCGCTTGCCCGTGACGCGCTCACGGAGAACGGCGTGGCCCAGTTCTGGGTCTCGAGCGTGGTGACGAAGCAGGAGCTTCGCATGCTGCTCGCCACGTTCCGGTCCGTGTTCCCCGAGGGAACCGTCTGGAGCGGCGACAAGATCTCGGGATACTTCCTGATCGGAGCCGGTCGCGGGCCGCTCCGCGTGGATCCCGCGCGGATCCGCGGCGCATGGGCGATCCCGGCCGTGCGCGAGGACATCCTCGAGTGGGATGGGAACGTGGGAACGCCCGAGAAGGTCCTGGCTCTGTACGCCGCCGGCGCGACACGCATGGCGGAGTTCTCCGGGGACGCGCCGCTCATCACGGACAACCACCCCTGGATCGAGTTCCCCCTCATCCGGTACGTGTTCGAGAAGGACCGGCGCTATCCCCGCCGGCAGTTCCTCGCCCGCCGCGATCCCATCGAGACGGTGCTCGTCACCCCATGACGCCCCGGGCGCGCACGCTCCTCTCCATCCTCGGCCAGGTCTTTCTGGCGCTGGCCGTCTTCCTCCTGGTGATCGAGGCGGGCGTGCGGATCTTCCGCCCGCAGAGCCTCCTCATGAAGGGGAAGGAATCGTTTTTCCCCGGCGACCCCGATCTTCAGTTCGCCATGCGGCCGAGCGCCAGGACGGAGCTCGGCCGCCGCGATTTCCGGATTCACGTGAAGACCAACGCGCTGGGCTACCGCGACGAGGAGCGGGGGCCGAAGGGGGAGGCGCTGCGGGTCCTCTCGATGGGCGATTCGTTCACCTTCGGCTGGGGCGTGGAGCGCGGGCAGACCTTCCAGGCGGCCATGGAGCGCGCGCAGGACAGGGTGGCCGCCGCCCGCGGCGAGCGAAGGATAGAGGTGATCAACGCGGGTGTCCCCGGATACAACCTCTACCAGTACCTGCTCGCGCTCGAGAAGAAGGGATGGCGCGTGGATCCGGACGTGGTTCTCGTGGGCCTTTTCGTCCAGAACGATCTCGCCGAGAACACCAGCACCCGGGAATGGCTCGACCGGAAGAAGAAGGGGCTGCTGAAGAAGGACGATAAGACGGGCCTCGAGGGCTGGCTCGAGAAGCACTCGCAGGGCTACGTTTGGCTGCGGGTAAAGTACAAGTCGAGCTACCGCCTCCAGCGCACCTGGTACAAGCTCACCCGCCGCTTCACGAAGCAGGAGGAGGTGGTGAAGTACCGCAACCTGCTCGTCTTCCGGAAGCCGGTGCCGCCGGACATGGAGGCCGAATGGAAGCTCTCGGAAGAAATCCTTCTCCGGATGCGCGACGCCGTCCGGGCGCGTGGGAAGCGACTGCTCGTCGTGCTCTTCCCCTCCGAGCTGCAGGCGGTCCGGGCCGAGTGGGACAAGGCGGTGCGCGACGAGAAGATGAGCCCCGACACCTTCGACCTGGAGGCCGCGAACCGCCGCCTGGCCGGGTTCTGCCATCGCGAGGG
>JBGPLH010000209.1:0-6087 GCA_041486365.1 Thermodesulfobacteriota bacterium
CACGATCATCCTCTCGGACTCCTCCTACAACATCAACAAGATCCTCGACATCATCCGGCAGGTCGACGTCGCTTCCTACCAGGAGACGCTCGAGATCATCGTGCTCAAGTACGCCGCGGCGGCGGACGTCGCCGAGGAGATCTCGCAGGTCTTCGGCGAGGGGCAGCAGCAGGGGGGCGGCGGCGGGATCGTGCGGCGGCTCCGGCAGGGGGGGATCCCCGGCCAGCCCGGGCAGAGCGGCCCGAAGATCATCACCGACGAGCGGACCAACTCGCTGATCATTCTCGCGAGCCCGCGCCAGATCGACGACATTCGCGGGCTGATCCGCCGGCTCGACTACCAGACGGGCCGCGGCCGCATCCACGTCTACTACCTCGAGAACGCCGACGCGAAGGAGCTTGCGGAAACGCTGGCGAGCCTCGGTGTGGGCGAAGGCGGCGGCAAGCGGGGCGGGGCGTCCTCGGCCCAGGGGCAGCCCGGTGGCGTGCCCGCGGCAGTAGCCGCCACGGTGGCGGAGCTGGGCGAGGGCGTGAAGCTCACCAGCGACGAGCCCACCAACGCGCTCATCATCGAATCGTCGCCCGAGGCCTACGAGACCATCAAGGAAGTGATCGAGAAGCTCGACATCAAGCGGCCGCAGGTGCTGGTGGAGGCGCTGCTCCTCGAGGTGAGCGTCGGGCCCAATACCCTGAGTACGGGCGTCGCGCTGGCGGGTGGGGATTTCTTCAACCAGAACAACCCCGCCAAGGGAGGGATCTTCGGAAACACGTCCTTCTCCACCAACCCGCCGTCCGGTGCGGGCAGCGGTATCCTTAGCGCGGCCACCCTGGGGTCCATCATCGGTAGTGGAGGCGGAGCGGGGGGGGTGGACCCGCTCTTCGGCTCGCTGATCTCAGGCTTCAAGGCCGTGAACGTCAGGACCGCAGGGCTCGATGGGAAGCTCGGCACCGCCGATGACACGTTCGTCCCGGTCCCCGTGATCCGGGCGGCCATCCAGGCCGCCGCCTCCCGGACCGACACGAACATCCTCTCGGCGCCCAACATCCTGACGACGGACAACCAGGAGGCCGAGATCCAGGTCGGTGAGAACATCCCGATCCAGACCGCGGCAATCTCCAGCACGTCCTCCGCCGGAACGGTGCCCACCACCGACAATACGCTCGTGAACAATTCGTTCGAGCGTCAGGACACCGGCGTGATCCTGAAGGTCACGCCCCAGATCAGTGAGGGCGACAACGTCCGGCTGGAGATCTCCAACGAGATAACCGAGGTGAAGGACGACGGGAGCCCCGTCGGGCTCCCCAACCTGACAAAGCGCTCCCTGAAAAACGTGGTCTACGTCGCCGACGGCGCCACCGTCGTGATCGGCGGCATCATCTCCTCCAACCTTTCGAAGGGGAGCAACCGCGTCCCCTGGCTCGGCGATATCCCGGGCCTCGGTTGGGCCTTCAAGAACAAGACGAAGTCGATGCGCAAGGTAAACCTCATCGTCTTCCTCACACCCCACATCGTCCGGAGCCCGGAGGACCTGCGCCGGGTGACCAATTTCAAGCAGAAGGAGTTCGAGACCAAGTCGCGCGAAGCCCTGCGACAGACGGACGAGGAGGAGCGCCGTGAGCGTGAGACCCGGGAGAAAGCCCGGGCGGAGGGGAAGTCCGTTGAGGAGTATGAGGATAAGTACAATCTCAACAGGGCGAGGAGCCCGATAGACCAGGCGCTCAAGCAAATCAAGAAGAGCAACACGACCGGAGGCGCGGCTCCGGCCGGCGCTGCGCCCAGGGCCACGCCCGGCCGCCGGGAAGAAATGATCGGCGCTCCGGAGTCGAAGGCGCCCTCGGAGGACGCAACCGGCCGCGTGATCGCGGGGGAGCACGGCGCGGCGCCGCCGTCCCTCGAAACCCCCGAAGCCCAGGCCCCTCCCGCGGCCGCGCCCAAGCGCACGGCATCGATCCCCGCCGGCGACTACACCGTGCAGGTCGGCGCCTTCCCCGATCGCAACCAGGCCGAGCGCCTCACCGACAAGCTCAAGGACAAGCGCTACGACGTCTACATGACGTCCGGCGTCGTCACGGGCGGCGGCGTGGTGCACCGCGTGCGCGTAGGCCGCTTCGAGACCGAAGCGCAGGCGCGCCAGGTCGCCGGGAAGCTCCAGAAGGATCTCTCCGGCGAGGAGACCGTCCCCTTCGTGGTAAAATTGGCCCAGTGACGGGAACTTCCTCCCCTCCAGGCCCAGAGGTCCAGGCGTGGTTTCCAGAAGGCTCCCCCTCGGGCAGATCCTGAAAGAGCAGGCCGGGATCACCGAGGCCCAGATCGACGAGGGCCTCCGGATCCAGCGCGAGAAGGGGGGCCGCCTCGGGGAGATCCTCGTCGGCCTGAAGGCTATCTCCGAGGAGGAGCTGCTCCGGGCGATCGCCTTCAAGATGGACCTCGAGTACCTGGCCGAGATCCCGGCCTCGCAGATTGACCGGGGGCTCGTCGCGCTCATCCCCATCAACTTCGCGAAGCAGTACACCCTCATTCCGGTCCGGGAGCGCGACGGCATGGCCGTCATCGCCACCGCGGACCCGCTGGACTTCTACGCCCTGGATGACGTGCGGATGCTGCTCGGCATGGACGTCGAGCCCGCCGTCGCGCGCCCCCAGGCGATCCTCGACGCCATCAACCTCGTCTACCAGCGCGAGTCGGGGGCCGCCGAGCAGATGATGAGCGGCCTGGAGCAGCAGGACCTGGGCGTCCTCGCCTCCGAGATCGAGGAGCCGCAGGATCTCCTCGATTCGGCCGACGAAGCGCCGATCATCCGGCTGATCAACTCGCTCCTGTACCAGGCGGTGAAGGACCGCGCGAGCGACGTACACATCGAGCCCTTCGAGAAGGACCTCGTCGTGCGCTACCGGATCGACGGGATCCTCTACGAGATCCTGCGGCCGCCCAAGCGGCTGCAGTCCAGCATCGCCTCCCGCGTGAAGATCATGTCGGGGCTCAACATCGCCGAGAAGCGCCTGCCCCAGGACGGGCGCATCCGGATCAAGATCGCGGGGAAGGACATCGACATCCGGCTCTCGGTCGTCCCCACGAGTTGGGGCGAGCGGATCGTGATGCGGCTCCTGGACCGCTCGAATGTGCTGCTCGATCTGGACCAGATCGGCCTCATGCCGGAGCAGCTCGAGGTCACGAACAAGCTGATCCAGCGCAGCCACGGGATCATCCTGGTGACGGGCCCGACCGGCAGCGGCAAGACCACGACGCTGTACGCCGCGCTCCAGAAGATCAACACGCCTGACAAGAACATCATCACGGTCGAGGACCCCGTCGAGTACCAGATCGAGGGGATCGGCCAGATCCAGGTGAACCCCAAGATCCATCTCACGTTCGCGGGCGCGCTCCGATCGATCCTGCGGCAGGACCCGGACGTGATCCTGGTCGGCGAGACGCGCGACCTGGAAACCGCGGAGATCGCCATCCAGGCCTCCCTCACGGGGCACCTCGTGTTCAGCACGCTGCACACGAATGACGCCGCGGGGGCCATCACGCGCCTGATCGACATGGGGATCGAGCCGTTCCTGGTCTCGAGCTCCGTGGTCGCGATCTACGCCCAGCGGCTCGTCCGGCTGGTGTGCCACGACTGCGCAGGGAAGGCGCGCCCCACCGACGAGGAGCTCCGCCGGCTCGGTGTCCCCGAGCTAACCGCCCGGGACGCGGTGGTGTTCCACGCGAAGGGGTGCGAGCGGTGCATGGGGACGGGTTACCTCGGCCGAACGGCGATCTACGAGCTGATGCTCCTGGACGACCGGATCCGGAGCCTGATCCTCAAGAACGCGGACTCCAACACGATCAAGCGAACCGCCCTCGAGAACGGCATGAAGACTCTGCGCATGGATGGCGCGCGTCGCGTGCTCTCGGGCGCCACCACCATCGAGGAACTGCTGCGGGTCACCGAAGAGGATCAAATCAACCTGTAGGGGCGGGGCGCGTGTTCCGCCCCCGCGGAATCGCGGGTCATGGCCGTCTTCGTCTACAAGGGCTTCGACGCCGCGGGCCGGACCACCGGCGGGATCGTCGACGCGGACTCCGCCCGGCTCGCGCGTGTGAAGCTGCGCAAGTCCGGGATCTTCCCCACCGACCTCTCGGAGGAGCGGCAGCAGGCCGCCGTCCGCGGAGGCGCGGAGGGAATCCTCCGCCGCCAGTTCTCGTTCCGCCAGGTCTTCGGCCGCGTCACGGAGAGCGACAAGTCGATCCTCACCCGCCAGCTCGCCACGCTGATCGGCGCCGGGATCCCGGTCGTGGACGCGCTCACCGCGTTGATCGACCAGGTGGAGAACCCCCGGATCCAGGTCGCCGTGGGGCAGGTGCGCCAGCGCGTGAACGAGGGCTCGTCGCTGGCCGACGCGATGGCCCAGCACCCGAAGGTCTTCTCCTCGCTCTACGTGAACATGATCCGCGCGGGCGAGGCGGGTGGCGCCCTCGAGGTGGTGCTCGAGCGACTCGCCGACTACCTCGAGAGCCAGGTCCGGCTCCGCAACCGCGTCTCGGCGGCCATGGTCTACCCGATGGTGATGAGCGGCATGGCGGTGCTCTTCATCGGTGTACTGGTGACCTTCGTCGTGCCGAAGCTCACGGAGATCTTCAAGAGCATCAACCAGCCGCTCCCGCTCGCCACGATCCTCCTCATCAAGCTCTCGGACTTCATGAAGGTCTGGTGGTGGGCGGTGATCGCCGCGGGGACCGGCGCCTGGTTCGGTTTCCGGCGCTGGAAATCGAGCGAGAAGGGCCGGCCCACCTGGGACCGCTTCATCCTGGGCGTCCCGCTCGTCGGGAAGCTCGCGCGGACGGTCGCCGTGGCGCGCTTCTCGAAGACACTTGCCACGCTGCTCTCCAGCGGCATCCCGCTGATCCGCTCCCTGGAGATCGTGCGCAACATCATGGACAACGCGATCCTCGCGACCGCGCTCGACCAGGCGCGTGAGAGCATCACGGAGGGCGCCAGCATCGCCCAGCCGCTGCGGGCGAGCGGGCAGTTCCCGCCGATGCTGATCCACATGATCGCGATCGGCGAGAAGTCCGGCGAGCTGGAGGCGATGCTCGGCAAGGTGGCGGAGGCTTACGACAACGAGGTCGAGACGACCATCGCCAAGATGACCTCCTGGCTGGAGCCGGTGATGATCCTCGTGATGGCCACCGTGGTGGGCGCGATCATCATCTCGATCCTGATCCCGATCTTCAACATCAACCAGGTGATTGCATGAGGCAAGCAGCCGCGTCCGGCCCTGTCCAAGAGGTTCCCATGAACGCTCCCCCCGCCCTCCTCAACGAGTTCGCCGCGGCTCTTTCGGCTCGGGGGGAGGGCGAGGCTCCTGCCGAGCCTACGTCGCGATGGGCTCGCGAGGACGCTCGCCCTCCCAGAAATATCCGGAGCGATCACGGCTTCACGCTCATCGAAATCATGGTCGTGGTGGTGATCATCGGCCTCCTGCTCACGGTCGTCGCCTCCAACGTGACGAAGAGGCTCCAGACGGCCGAGCACGTGAAGTCACAGGCCGACATCAAGGGCCTGGAGACCGCCGTCGAGACCTACCGCCTCGACAACGGCCTTTACCCCACCACGGAGCAGGGGCTCGAGGCGCTCGTCCGCAAGCCGGCCTCGGAGCCGATCCCACAGAGCTGGAACGGCCCTTACCTGAAGGGGCAGTCGGGCGTGCCGAAGGACCGATGGGGGAACGACTACCTGTACCTCCAGCCGGGCGCCCACAACCCCGACTCATACGATGTCTGGACCCGCGGGCAGGATGGCCAGGACGGCGGCGAAGGACCCAACGGCGACGTCGGCAACTGGGCCCCCGAGCCCGAGACCCAGCAGACGGCGGCGCCTTGACACGGCACGGCTTCACGCTCCCGCGGGCCCAGAGCGAAGTGAGGGGCCGGTCTAACAATGACAGGGACAGGTACGGTTTCACGCTCATCGAGATCATGGTCGTCCTTCTGCTGATCGGCCTTATCTTCAGCTTCGTCCTCCCCCAGTTCCGCGCCCGGACCGACGCCGATCTCAAGCGCTCCTCGATCCGGCTGGCGGCCACCATCCAGAACATCTTC
>JBGPLH010000210.1:0-6061 GCA_041486365.1 Thermodesulfobacteriota bacterium
CTGGCACGTCCTGATCAAGTGGCGCGTGAACAACCCGGCGGGCTTCGAGGGCGGCACGGCGATCTACGTGAACCCCATCGGCCCCTTCGACGTGCGCGACGCCGTGGTGCCGCGGCTGTACGAGCTGCGCGACCGGGGGCGCATCGGCGGGTGCCGGATCGCCGAGGAGTGCTCCTGCGAGCCGAACTCGCTCCGATACCTCGATAAGCCGTGACGCGCGACGCGCGTTCCAACACCCATCGGGAGACTTCGTGACCAAGCCGCTCCGCATCCTGATGCTCGGCTCCGAGATGATCCCCTACGCCAAGACCGGTGGGCTCGCCGACGTGGTCGGGGCCCTGCCGGCGGCGCTCCGCGCGCTCGGCCACGAGGTGATCGTCGTGCTCCCGCGCTACCGGGGCATCGAGCCGGGACGCTACAAGATGAAGCGGATCGGCGAGGTCCAGGTCCCGCTCGGGAACCGGGTAGTGGGGGCCCGGGTCGATCAGCTCCCCGAGGAGGGGACACCTTATGTCCTCTTCGTCGACCACAAGGAGTACTTCGACCGCGACACGCTCTACGGGACGCCGCAGGGCGACTTTCCGGACAACGGCGATCGTTTCGCGTTCTTCGCGCGCGCGGCGCTCGCGGCCTGCGCGCTGCTCTCCTGGACGCCCGACGTCGTGCACGCCCACGACTGGCAGACGGGCCTGGCGCCGGCGCTCCTGGCCTACAACCTGTGCCATCCAAAGCGCTTCGCGAAGGCCGGGCGCGTCTTCACGATCCACAACCTCGCCTACCAGGGGAACTTCGACCCCTCGCTCCTCGATCTCACGGGCCTGCCGCCTGCCTGCTTCAAGCCGGAGGGCCTCGAGTTCTACGGTCAGGTGTCCTTTCTCAAGGCGGGCCTCGTGTACAGCGACGTCATCACGACAGTGAGCCGAAAGTACGCCGAGGAGATCCAGACGCCGGAGTTCGGCTGCGGGATGGAGGGCATCCTCGCGCACCGCAGGAGCGATCTCGTCGGCATCCTCAACGGCGTCGATTACGCCGAGTGGGACCCGCGCCACGACGAGTACCTCCCGGCGCACTACACGCCGCAAGATCTCTCGGGCAAGCGCAAGTGCAAGGAGGCGCTGCTCGCGCGCCTGGGTCTTCCCCTCGATCTCGTCCATAAACCCCTCGTGGGGATGATCGGCCGGCTCGCGGACCAGAAGGGGATGGACCTGGTCGCCGCGTCGATCGACGAGATCCTGGGGCTCGGCGTCGGCGTCGTCATCCTCGGGAGCGGCGACGCACGTTACCACCGCCTGCTCACGGACGTCGCCAAGAGGGAGGCCGGACGGGCCGCGATCGTGCTGGCCTTCGACAACGCGCTGGCGCACCAGATAGAAGCGGGAAGCGACATCTTCCTGATGCCGTCGCGCTACGAGCCCTGTGGGCTGAACCAGATCTACAGCCTGCGCTATGGTACGATTCCCGTCGTGCGCGCCACCGGGGGCCTGGACGACACCATCGAGCCCTACGACGCGCGCACGGGCGCGGGGACGGGCTTCAAGTTCCACGACTACTCTGCGGAGGCGATGATCGGGTCGCTCTCGGAGGCCGTGGCGCTCTGGAAGGGCGACCGCGAGCGCTGGGAAGCGCTCATGCGCGAGGGGATGCGGCGTGACTTCTCCTGGACGGCGTCGGCCCGCCGCTACGTCGAGATCTACCGGCAGGCGATCCGGCGGCGCCGGGCCGGCCGGCCGGACCTGGAGGGATGGGCGGCATGACGGACAACGTACTCGCGATGATCCTCGCGGGCGGTGAAGGACGGCGCCTGTACCCGCTCTCACGGGACCGCGCGAAGCCGGCCGTTCCCTTCGGCGGGCGCTACCGGATCATCGACTTCGCCCTCTCGAACTTCATCAACTCCGGCTACTACAAGATCAAGGTGCTGACGCAGTTCCGCTCGGAATCGCTCGACCGCCACCTGAGCCGCGCCTGGCGCCTCACGCCCACGCTGGGCCACTTCGTCGATCCCGTTCCCGCCCAGATGCGCGGCCGCCGCGACTGGTATCTCGGCACCGCCGACGCGATCTACCAGAACTTGAACCTGATCCACGATGAGCGTCCCGAGCTGGTCTGCGTGTTCGGGGGCGACCACATCTACCGGATGGACGTCCGGCAGATGCTCGCCTACCACGGCCGCAAGCGGGCCGAGCTGACCGTCTCGGCGCTCCCGGTGCGCGCGGAGGAGGCGGCCAAGCGGCTCGGCGTGCTCGAGGTGGATGGCGACTACCGGGTGGTGGGGTTCCTGGAGAAGCCGGAGAAGCCCACGGAGATCCCCGGGAGGCCCGGCTGGTCGCTGGCGTCGATGGGCAACTACGTCTTCTCGGTCGACGCGCTCATCCGTGAGGTGACGGGCGACGCCGAGCGCGAAACGACCCACGACTTCGGGCGTGACGTGATCCCGTCCATGCTCGGGGGCGGCCGTGTGTTCGCCTACGACTTCCATCGCAACCACGTCCCCGGTTCCACGAAGGAGGAGCGCGGCTACTGGCGCGACGTGGGGAGTCTGGACGCGTACTACGAGGCGACGCTGGATCTCGTGAGCGTGACGCCGAGCCTCAACCTCTACAATGACCAATGGCCGATCCATACGCTCCAGCAGAAGCTTCCGCCCGCCAAGTTCGTCTTCTCGGACATCCCGCGCAACCGCGTGGGGCAGGCCACCGACTCGCTCGTGAGCGAGGGTTGCATCGTGAGCGGCGGCAAGGTCCACCGGTCGATCCTGAGTCCCCGTGTTCGCGTGAACAGCTTCGCCGAAGTGAGCGATTCCATCCTCATGGAAGGTGTCAACATTGGACGGCACGCGCGCGTCCGGCGGGCGATCATCGACAAGAACGTGGAGGTGCCTCCGGGAACCGAGATCGGGTACGACCTGGCGCGGGACCGGAAGCACTTCACCGTTTCGGAGGGAGGAGTCGTCGTCGTCCCGAAGGGCATGAAGCTCACCTGAGCCGGGGGCGGGCCTGTCCGGCTGGTTCGGAGGAAGCATCGCCGGGGCTTATCGCGCTTGGGAAGGCACGGCATCTGGGTTAGACTGACCCCAAGGGGATCGCGCGAAGCGGGAAGGGAAGCCCTGGCCATGACGAGACGCGAGCTGCACGTGTGGTTACTGGCGATCGCCGCGATCTTCGTGGCCGCCGCCGCGACGGTCGTGCTCAAGCAGGACGGCGGCTATCAGCATTTCCTCCACATCCTCGACTGGGCCGAGGTCACCGGGACGGTCTTCCTGGCCGCCCTCGGCACGTTCCTCACCATCTGGCACTCGAGCATCTTCTTCGGCCTGCTCTTCGTCATCGCGACGGTCCTCGTGCTGTCCCGGACCGGGCGTCTCCGCTTCCATGCCGGGATGATGACTTTCTTCGCCATCTGGATCGGACTCCCCTGCGTCTTCGCATGGCACATGACGCGCCAGCATCTCTCGGTCCCGGCGGGGCTCCTGGTCGGGCTCTTCTGGCTGACCGGCCCGCCCGTCCTCTACTTCTGCATCCGTCACGCCGTGATCCGCCGCGCGGCGGCCTGGAGCGTCCGTGATCGCCGGATCGCCTACTCGGCCGCGGCGCTGACGTTCGTTCTCGCGAGTCTCTGGGCCGGCACGGTGAAGAGCGACCGGGAAGTGGAGCGTTCGATCTTCACGGGGAGCGAGATCGTTTACGCTATCAAGGATTACCATATGCGCAACCATCACCTGCCGGGAAGGCTGCAGGACCTCGTCCCCGCCTACTTCTCCCGGGTGCCAGAGACGGAGGTGCCGGAGGGGTGGAGCGGCCACGAGGATTACGTGTACGAGACCAAGGGTCGGCACCGCTTCACGGTCGCCTTCGAGTCAGCCAGCTACGCCAACTGCCTGTATGATCGTTCGGAAGATCGGTGGGACTGCAAGTAGCGCGGCAAGCGTCGGGTTCTCCCGGCACCCCATTCGTCCTTCTCATCCGACGGATCGCTTCGATCCTCGCGCTTCGCTTCACGGACTTCCCCCAGCAACCGGAGCGATCCTCTACGCATGTTCCGGCATTTCAAGAAAATCCTGATTCGCCCGCGACGCCCGCGCCGCATCCCGGTCATCGACTGTAGTTTTCCCTCGCATCCACACGATGGCACGGACCCTGCAATCCGCTGATCTCCGATGGCCCGGCGGGGTGAGAGGCCTCGCGGGTTCATGGGGCCGCGGGATGCCGGCCCCGACCGGGCCGCGAATCATCGCTCCGAGCGACGCGGGTGGCGCGGACTCAATCGCCGCGTCCCGCGCGCCCGGCAACGCGCAGCGGGCGATCGTCACCGGACCAGGCTCCTTTCGCGGGGCTCGCTTCGGCGCGCACCGGGCTCTCCTCGCCCCGCGCCCCGCCAGGGGCGCTCACTTCTTCCCTCCCGAAGAACACGCCGACGGTTTGGACGACCCTTCGCGGGCGCGGGGAGGGGATCCATGTTCCGACGCGCGCTGTCCATCATGCTCTCCATCTCGATCACGCTCATCCCGGGGCCGCGCGCGGCGCGCGCGGCCGTGGACTCGCAGACGCTCGGCGACACGATCTCGAGCGGCCGGCAGGCCGGTGGGGGCGGCGCCGCCGCATCGGGGCTCGAGTCCTTCAAGGCTGACCTCTTCACGGGCTCAGCCTCCTACGCGATCCCGATCGCCATCCCGCCTGGCACCGCCGGGATGCAGCCCTCGCTCGCGCTGGGCTATCGATCGAACGCCGGGAACGGCTGGGTGGGCGCGGGATGGAGCCTCGGGGTCCCCGCGATCGCGCGCAGCCTGCGGTTCGGTACGCCCCGCTACGTGGACGACCCCGCCGATCCGGCCCGCGATCGGTTCGTGCTGGGAGACGATCCGCTCGTGGAGCTCGGCGGGAGCGTGTACGCCACGGAGATCGAGAGCTATGCGCGCCTGCGGCGGATGAACCCGGGCGCCCCGGACGAGTGGTGGGAGGTGACCCGGCGCGACGGGCGGGTCCTGCGGTTCGGCGACACGCCGGACTCGCGCCTGGAGAAGTCGCCGGGTCGGATCTTCGCCTGGCTCCTCCACGCGGAAGCCGACACGCACGGCAACGGGATCGCCTACGAATACGATCGCTCCACCGATCCGGGCTCCGCGTACCTCTCTCGCGTCACGTACACGACCCACGCGGGCGAAATCGCCATGGCCTCCCGCGAGGTGGCCTTCGTGCTCGAGAGCCAGCCACGCCCCGATCCCCTCGTAAGCTACCAGGCGGGGTTCGCCCAGCCGCTCACCCACCGCCTCGCGCAGATCGCCGTCACCTTCGGCGGGGCCCTCGTGCGTCGCTACGAGCTTGTCTACGACACCGGCGCCTCGGGCCGCTCGCTGCTCCGGAGCGTGCGGATGGTGGGGCGCGACGGCGCCACGGCCGCTCCCGCGCAGACGTTCACCTATCAGACCTTCACGACGGCGTTCGAGGCGGCCATCGACTGGCCCAATCCCTCCGCCGCGGACAACTACGTCGCGATCCGGCCGGCCGGTCCCACCGGAAACGCCGAGTACGCGCTCTTCGACCTGACGGGGGACGGCCTGCCCGACCGCGTGACGCGCGACAAGACGAACAACCTGCGGTGGAAGGTCTGGACGAACCGGGGAGGCGGCGCGGGCTTCGCGGCCTCTCCGATCCTCTGGAGCAACCCGTCGGCGGGGGAGGTCACATCCAACCGCACGATCCGTCGCCTCTCCGGGAGCGGTGACGTGCTTGCGGACGTGATCGATCTGGACGGCGACGGCCGGTCGGATCGGGTGACCGCCGGGATCAACGGTGACAAGCTGAACCTGCGCTTCTTCCGCAACAACGGGACCGGCTTCGCCGCCGGGGTGAACTGGCCGGATGCCGCGAACCTCGGGCTTGTGCGCAAGGTGACGACGACCTCGACGGGCTACTGGGTGTCGGCGGATCTGATGGACATGAACGGCGACGGGAAGCCCGATCGCGTGAAGGCGAACAACGCGTCGAGCTGGCTGGTGTATCTCGGCACGGGCGCGGGCTTCGCCGCCGTCCCGATCCTCTGGAGCGTGCCCGCCGGGGATTCC
>JBGPLH010000211.1:0-6011 GCA_041486365.1 Thermodesulfobacteriota bacterium
GCGCGGTTCGTGGAGCTTGCTCACTACTACCGCCCCGCCGGCCTGCCGCGCGAACGGCAGCCCTGGCTGGCGAGCGTTTGGCGCAGGATGGAATCGTAAGGGGACGGCGCTTCCATTCCAGGATTCATAGATGAAACGGGGAGGCTCACCGAGGCTCCTATCCTCGGGTGAGTTCCCACATTCTCGGTTGACGGACGGAATTTGGGGTCGCGTTCACCCGGTCGGCACTGGAGAAACACATGGCCCTCACCTTCTATTACGCATCAGGCTCACCCTTCGCATGGCGCGTCTGGCTTGCGCTGGAGCACAAGGGCATCCCCTACGAGCTGAAGATCATGTCGTTCGACGCGGGGGACCTCCAGAAGCCGGAGTACCTGGCGCTGAACCCGCGGCACAGGGTGCCGGTGATCGTGGATGACGGTTTCGCGCTCTATGAATCCGCCGCGATCGTCGAGTACCTCGAAGACCGGTGGCCGGGGGAGCCGCGTCTCTTCTCCGCCGACGTTCGCCGGCGTGCACTGCAGCGGCGCATGGTACGGGAGGCGGATTCGTATTTTGTCGAGGGCATGACCCATCTCGCGCAGGCCGTGCTCTTCACGCCGAAGGAGAGCTGGTCGGAGGAGAAGATCGCCGGCGCCTGCGCCGAGGTGAAGAAAGAGCTTTCGATGTGGGAATCGGCGATCGCCGGGGACTACCTCGCCGGCGAGCTGTCCGCCGCCGATATCACGCTCTACCCGCAGGTCGCGCTCGTGCTGCGCATCGCCGGGCGCAAGCCCGGTCTGGTGTCAGCGGATCTCATCGGCCCGAGGATGACCGCCTGGACGCGCCGGATGGAAGCGCTGCCCATCACGCAGAAGACCCGGCCGCCGCACTGGAAATGAGCGGGTCGTCCTCTCGGTTTAACCCTCGCCGCGGTTCGCCCATGCGCCTCATCACCATCCCCATGAGCCACTACTGCGAGAAAGCGCGGTGGGGGCTGGATCGGCTCGGACTCCCGTACACCGAAGAGCGCCACCTGCAGGGCTTCCATTACCTCCCGACTTTATGGGCCAGCGGCAGTCGCAAGGTGCCGGTGCTCATCGACGGGCGCAACGTCGTCTCCGACTCCACCGCCATCCTCCGACACCTGGACGCATACGCGCCGCCCGGCGCCCGGCTCTATCCAGAAGACGCCGCGCTTCGCGAACGGGTGGAGGCGCTCGAGGATCGATTGGACGAGGTGCTCGGCGTGGAGAGCCGCCGGTGGGTCTATTTTCACTACCTGACGAAGCCCGACGAGGCGCTCGAAATTGCCTCCCAGGGCGTGCCGGCCGGCGAGCGCGTTCTCTTCCAGGCGATGTTTCCCATCTTCGGAGCGATGCTTAGGAGGGGACTCGAGGTGACGCCGGAGAAGGTGGAGGAAGGGCTCGCGCGATCGCGCGCGATCGTGGCCGAGACCGACGCTCTGCTGGCCGAGGGGAGCGGCGCTCTCCTGGGCGAGCGCTTCAGCGCCGCGGACCTGACGCTGGCCTGCATGCTGGCGCCCCTGGTGCTCCCGCCGCACTACGGAATTCGCCTGCCAACGCTCGAAGAGGCCCCGGAGGCCATGCGCTCGACGGTGCGGGAATTCCGCGGCACGCCAAGCGGGGCCTACGTGCTGCGGCTGTTCGAGACGGAGCGGATCCGAATCCATTGATGAGCCCACTCCCTACGGGCGGCGGGCCGTAAGAGACGAATGTCCAGGAGGAACGGCGGTGCGACGTTCACCCGCTCCAGTGAAGACGGCCGGGCCTGTCGATAAAAAGATGCGCCGGCCGAAGAGCTATCACCACGGCAGCCTCCCCGCCGCCCTGGTGGATGTCGCGAAGGAGCTGATCGCGGAGCGCGGGCTCGAGGGCTTCACGCTGCGAGAGGTGGCGCGACGGGTCGGGGTGACGCACGTCGCCGCGTACCGGCACTACACCGATCGTCGCGCGCTGCTCGCGGCGGTCGCGGAGCACGGGTTCCACAAGCTGCGCGGGCGCCTGGACGGCGCGCGCAGAAGGTCACCCGCGAGGCTTGAGCCGAGGCTCCGGGCGATCCTCGCGGCCTACCTCCAGTTCTGCTGGGACGAGCCGGCCCTCACGGCGGTGATGTTCGGGCCCCGGCTCAGCCGGGAGGGGGAGTTCCCGCGCCTCGAGACGGCCGTGATGGACAGTCTCGGCGTCATCACGGAGACCATCGAGGCGCTCGCTCCTCCGGGAGCGCTGGGGCAGCGCTCGGCGCGGGACCTGGGGCTGGCGCTGTGGACCTTCGTCCACGGGTTCAGCACGCTCTCCCACGACAAGGCGGCATACCCCAGCGCCCGGCGGGCGGCCCGGGCCTTCGACGACCTGCTGTCGCCGATGCTCGCCGGCATGTTCGGCGGCCGGTCCGGTCCGCCGCGAAGGCGACGCGGCGCGCGGGGCTGAGGGCGGCCGCCCGGGCGGAGGGAGAAAGCGAAGAGGACTTGCGTCGCTATGTTACCAGTGGTAATTTTGGGCCCGTCACCCCATTCCCCAAGGAGGCTTCCCATGGCGGGCATGGATCACGAAAAGATCGCACGGCAGGTCCTTGAGGCCTGGAACACCCACGACGCCGAGCGCGTCGTGGCCTGCTACACCCCGGATCTCGTCTACCGGGATCCCTGGACGCGCGGCGAGGTGCGGGGGGCGGACGCCTTCCGTCGTTACCTGACGAAGATGTTCGCGTCCTGGCGGATGCACTGGTCGGCGCGCGAGATCTTCGCCCTGGAGGGAACGGATGGCTCCGCCGTCCTGTGGCGGGCCACCCTGACGCCGCTCGGCGGCGGTACCACCGTGGAGGTCGAGGGCATGGACATCGCGCTGCTCGAGGGCGAGCGCCTCAAGCGAAACGAGGTCTACTTCGATCGCGCGGCGCTGATGCCCCTGCTCGCTTCGAAATCGGCGGCATAGACGACCTGCGCGGTTCCGAAGCAAGCGGGCTCCGATCGCAGGGAAGCCTACGCGACCTTGAGGCGGCCCTTCTGAGGCTTGACGCTGAGACGGACACGTGCGCCGAGACGCGCCAGCATGTCGATCAGCGCATCGGTGCTGAACAGATCGATCCGGCCACGGAGCAGATCGCTGACGCGCGGCTGGGAGACTCGCAGGAGCTTGGCCGCATCCTTCTGCTTGAGACGCCGGGACGCGATCAATTTCTGGACCTTTATCATGAGGTCCGCACGAACCAGCAGATGCTCCGCCTCCTCGCGGCGGAAGCCCAGATCCCGGAACACGTTACCGGTCGACGGGGTCACCTTCAGCTTCATGGGGATCTACCCTCTGGTTGCGTTTCCCCTCCAAGCCACCGGAGCGGCCTATCGGATGCGGGTCCAATATGCAAGTTCTCGTATACTCTGTCAAAACCAAAGTGTTGGTGTCCAGGCCCCTTCGTCAGGCCATAGGTGTAGGATTGGCGCGACGCGCCCGAACAGCGCACCTCAACGCTTGAGCCCCTTCCTGACGAGCTCCACCCACCGCCGCATCTTCGCCGCGTCGCAACCGTGCTTCAGGTGACTCTTCGCCAGCTTCAGAGCGCGGACGATCTGCTCGCAGGAGCAACCGGCGGTATCGGCCAGGCTGAAGGGCTCGGCGGGCGATCTGCGTCCCTTGGGAACGGTGTCGAAGAGAGCGTCGGCATCGGTCAAGGCGTACCGGCCCGGGCCCAGCCGCGCGGTTGGAGCCGCTTCGGGGATCGTCGTGCCGGGGCAGAGATCCAGGTCCTCGGGCACGCCATCGGCGTCGCTGTCGCTCATGAGAAAGAGGACCATGCCGTCGTGGTCCGAGGCGCGCAGGGGGGTCCGGTCGTCTTCCATCAGGGAGATCGCCGCGTCCGCGTTTCCGCGGCCGTAGGCGGCGCCGCGGATCCAGGGCACCAGGGCCCGGGACGCGAGCGCGTGGTCGATGGCCTGCGCGGTACCGTCGAAGACGAAAGAGTATCGCTCGCGAGGCGCGAGGCGCTCGACTTCGTCCGTGAGATCGGGATCGACGAGGTCGGGCCCGGAGAGAAGACTTGCCGCCGGATCGAACCGGCCGCGAATCTGTCCGACGACATCGACGTAACCGTCCGTGAACCCGAAAGCGTTGAAATCCCCCATCACCACCAGGCGGGCTTCGGGCCCGGCGCGCTGGATCTCCTGCACCATCCCGGCAATGGACTGCGCCTGCTCGAGCCGCTTGCGCCGCACCCGATCGGCGGTGGACGTATTGTCGATACCCAGAAGCGACCGCATGTGGACCACCATCACCCGGACCGGGAAGGGCCCGCCGTCGCCCACGTACGCGGCGTCGAGGAGGAGCGGGGGCCGGTCGTGAAGCGGGGACCCGTCCACGCTCAGGATCTCCCCGGCCCCGAGCTGCTCGATCCCGTCCACGCGCACCGTGTTCCGGAGGAGAAAGCCGACGTCGATCGTGCCCGGATCGTTTCCTTCGATGAGGTACGGCGCATAGCGCACGTCGGGATCGAGCAGCACGATTTCGTTGGCGAGCGCCCGCAGCACTTCGAGCTTCTCGACCTCCTGGACGCCCAGGATGTCGGGGGCACCGAGCACCTCGACGATGTAGCGCGCCAGCTTCGAGCGGTGAACGTGATACTCAGCCGTGCTCACCACCTCGTCCTCGCGGAGGTCCCCCAGCGCGTCGGGGACCGGCGGGTCATTCACGTCATCGAAGAGGCGCAGCACGTTCAGCGTGCCGATCGTGAATTCGCCCGGTGCGCGTGATCGAACGGGACGGGGGAGCGCCGCGGGCCTCACCGCGAGATCGGTCGGCCACAGCTCGTAATCGCCGAACTCGAAGCCCAGGACTCCGACGGCATCGAAGGAGGAGCCGGCCGGGATGATCTGGTTCGGAAGGCCCAGCGCGTCCGGATCCAGCTCGAACACTTCCGGGTTCCCATCCCAGGTGGGGATAGGCGGCGACTTGAGGCCGGGGAAGACCACACCGGCCTCGCGCAGCGCCCGATCGGGGCCGGCGGTGACGTGCACCTCCGCGATCGGATCCGACTGGAAGCGCTGGTTGGGCCCGCTGACGGCGCCGCCGACGATCTCGATCCGCATTCCCTCGTAGCACTCGTACTCGATGGCACAGCTCGGACGCGAGGGGTCGCGCGAGGGAACACCGGCGTCGAATCGGATCGCCGGGGGGAGCGAACCGGTCCCCTTCACGGTGACGAGCGGCGAGCCGGACACCTCCGTCTGGCCGAAGAACTCGTTCACCTTCCCGAGCACGTCGACGACGTCCCCGATCAAAACCGCGGGGGTGCGGCCGATGTAGACGAACAATCCATCCGACGTTTCCGGGTCACCGTCCGCCCGTCCTGGAGGCGTCTGGATGAAGAAGCCCGTGGGGCCCACGGCCGTGACGACGTTGTCCCGGGCAAGGACCGTCCGGCCCAGGAATGGGCTAGCCCGAGCCGAGCCCTGGATCTGGTGGATCTCAAGCTCCGGGATGTCGGCGCGCGCGCTAGCCGGATCGACAGCGATCGCCCAGGCGAGCGCGAGCATGCAACCGACAAGCTTCTCGGCGTCGTGCGCGAACCGCGACGAAGCATTTCTCATGCGAGTCACTTTCGATGGCCGTGAGGCGGCACGGTCAGGCGTGTCGCGCCGGAGTTTCCCGTCAATCGCAACAAGCAAGCGGCGTACCAATGCGGGGCGTGCATCGAGCGCAGCGGAATCAGCGGGCTCTGGCGAACCGGGATGGGTCGGCGTGGCGGGGATTGTCAGGGATGGTCGGCGGTCCGTTGCCGGGTCAGGCGTACGGAACGACGACCCCGGCAGCGGGTGCTGCCGGGGTTATTCTTGTATCAGCGCAGGCGCAGTCCATGTGACAGACTGCTGATCTTCAAACGGGGCCCTTCGCCCGCCCGATCCTCCGCCGACCTGCCCTGATCCCGAGCAGGGCCGTCCCCAGCAGGAACAGGGAAGCCGGCTCCGGGACCTCCCGCGGGGGAGTCTGGGAGAAGAGCTGGTCGACGACCGTGATCGTCAC
>JBGPLH010000212.1:0-5956 GCA_041486365.1 Thermodesulfobacteriota bacterium
AGGCCCGCCAGGATATCCTCACCGGGAGCAAGGCACCCTTCTTCCTTGATCCCTCATCCCGCTTCGCCTCCGCCCTCGATCACAAAGCACTCCCCGTGCCTGCAGCTCTCCCCCACCCCCACTCCCAAGCATCGCGGGGGAAGGATTTCAGCGATAAGGACGGGCGGGGGGCAGGTGAGTCATCGGAACCGATAAGTCAATAAGTCAAGCCTGACCCCCAAAAGAAAACCCCGCGCGGACGCGGGGTTCGTTCCAAAGAAACCGGTCGGGCTCAGGTCTTGGGCGGGAGAGCCTGCGTCGCGCCCTCCCCGTCGGCCAGTTCCGGGGCCGGCATGGCACGGCGCACCTTCCCCGCCGCGATCTCGCGCAGAGCCGTCACCACTTCCTTGTTGTCCCGCGACTCGATGAGCGCCGGGGCCCCCTTCATGATCTGCTTCGTGCGCTCCGCCGCCAGGAGGACCAGGTCGAAACGGTTATCGATCCTCACGAGACAGTCCTCGATGCTGACGCGCGCCATGAAGCCACCTCCGGATCAGGGATGAGAAGCGGGCCCCGGGGGCCCGACGAGTGTGCATCCTAGCACATCCCGAGGCAGCCGCCATCAGCGGAGGGGGAACACGAAGCTCCCGACACGGTTCCCCCGCTGGGCCGTGATCCGGAGCTGCCCCTGGCCGCGCGCCTCGAGCACCGCTCTGCGAAAGTCCTCCAGGCCGCTGGCGCGCGCTTCGCCCACGCCGACGATCCGGTCCCGGGGGCCGAGTCCCGCGCGGGCGGCGGGACTGTCGGCCCGGACGCTCCGGACGAAAAGCCCATCGCCGTCGGCGGACACCCGGAGCCCGATCGCGCGGTCCACGAGCCGATCGGCCAGATCGGCCGGAGGGGCCGAGGGCACAAGGGAAAGCGCGAGGGGCGCCTTCCCCCGGAGCCCCTCCACCGCCAGGGCCTGGGCGGGCGCCGCGTCGGCGATCGCTCCCTCGAAGGTCCCTTCGTCCTCGACGGTCCGCCCGCCGAGCGAGAGGATCACGTCTCCACGCCGGAGTCCCGCGCGCGCCGCAGGAGAGCCTTCGTCGATTTCGGTCACCACCACGCCCGGCCGATCTCCCGTCCCCAGGTTCTGCGCGAGTTCGGGCGTGATCGACTGGACCGACAGACCCACCCATGCGCCGCTCACCCGACCGAACCGGAGCAGGTCCCCGAGGATCCGCCGCGCCTTGTCGATCGGGATCGCGAATCCGATCCCCTGGGCTTCCTGCACGATCGCCGTGTTCACGCCGATCACCTCCCCGTCGAGGTTCACGAGCGGGCCGCCCGAGTTGCCGGGGTTGATGGAGGCGTCGGTCTGGATGAAGTCGCGGAACTCCCGACCGCCCGTGCGCAGCGATCGCCGCGACGCGCTCACCACGCCCGTGGTCACGCTGTTGGAGAGGCCGAAGGGGTTTCCGAGGGCGATCACGGTCTCCCCGACCATGAGGTCGCGGGAGGTGCCCATGGCGACCTGCGGGAGGCCGCCCGCGGAAACCTGGAGGACGGCGAGATCGGAGTCGGGGTCCGAGGCGATGAGCCGCGCGGGGAAGGATCGCTTATCCACGAGCGTGATACGGATCTTCGACGCGTTCGCCACGACGTGGGCGTTGGTGAGGATGTGCCCCTTCCCGTCCACGAGGAAACCCGATCCGAGGCTCGTGGACTTCACGCGGCGCCGGTACGCCGGGATGTCGAAGTCCTCGAAGAAGCGCTCGAAGAACGGATCGTGCGGGATGCCGCCGAAGGGCGAGAAGCGCTGCTCGGTGATCTGCTCGGCGCTGATGTTCACGACGGCGGGCGCGATGCGGTCCACCGCCTGCACGACGGGCGTGCGCCGGGTGACGGTGCTGCCCAGAAGGACGGGCAGGAGCGCGACGAGCGCCGCGGTGATGACGACGGGCTTTTTCACGCCGGGGATTCTAGTCGGCGGAGCGCCGACCCTCAAGAGGCGCGCGGGCGAAGGCGGCATCGCCCCCTCGCCCGCGCGGGACCTCGTTCATCGGAATGCAGCCGTCAGGCCTTGCCAAAGGCCTTTAGGCCGTCAATCCCTGAAGGATCCGGCGCGAGATCACGATCCGCTGGATCTGCCCCGTTCCCTCGAAGATGTCGTACACCTTCACGTCGCGGAAGAGCTTCTCCACCATCCGATGATGGTAGGTCCCCTCGTAGCCCATGAGCTGAATGGCCTGCGACGTCACCCGCTGCCCCACCTCCGCGGCGTAGGACTTCGCCACCGAGGCCTCCCGGGCGTTCGTGAGATCGAGGTCGCCCATCCAGGCCGCCTTCCAGCAGAGCAGCCGCGCGGCGTGGATCTCCCGGTCCATGGTCGCCAGCGTGTCGGCGATCACGTGGTAGCGCGGGATCGGGCGCTTCAGATCGTAATGCTCCTTCACCCAGTCGCGGGCGATCTCGTAGGCGGCCCGCGCGATCCCCACGGCCATGGCGGCCACGAGGGGCCGGGTGTTGTCGAAGGTCTTCATCGCCGTGCGGAAGCCCTCCTTGGATGCGGAGGTGTACTGCTTCTCGCCGCCGAGCAGATCGTCGACGTGCACGCGGCAGTCCTCCAGGACCAGCTCCGCCGTCTCGCTCGCGCGCAGGCCGAGCTTGTCCTCGATCTTCCCCACGGAGAAGCCCGGCGTGCCCTTGAAGACCAGGAACGCGCGGTGCGCGGCGCGGCCCTGGGTCTTGTCGATCGTGGCGAAGACCACGTTCCAGTCGGCCCGCGCCCCGTTCGTGATGTAGCACTTGCGGCCGTTCAGGACGTAGTGGTTGCCGTCCTTGCGGCAGGTCGTGGTGATGTTGGCCACGTCGCTCCCCGCCCCCGGCTCCGTGAGCGCGTATGCGCCCCAGTGCGGCGTCTCCGTGTCCGCGAAGACCGCGAAGGCGCGATCCTGCTGCTCCTTCGTCCCGGTGAAGCGCACCGGCGGGCCGCCGAGGCCCGGACCGGGGAACGTGAGGATCAGCGCCGGGTCGCCCCAGGCCAGCTCCTCGGACCCGAGAATGGCGATCCGGTTGGACTGCTTCTCCTTCTTGGTGCTCTCGAGACCCGGGAGATCCGTCTCGCCGAAGTCGCGGGGCTGCGAGCTGCCGGCCAGGCCCAGCTGCATCGTCTTCTTGAAGAACGGCAGCGGAATTTCCTTGGTCCGGTCGCACTCCAGCGCGATCGGCCGCATCTCCGTCTCTGCGAACCAGTGCAGCATGGACTTGACGTTCTGCTGCGCATCCGTGAGTTCAAGGTCAATCATCGCTCGCTCCTGTGCTCGAAACGTCATTGTCAGAGTCGGCCCGCGTCTTGATGGGGTCGGCCCTCGCTTCGCGAGGAACCTCCGGGCGAGGGACCTCCGGCGGCCTTCAGACCGCCATGATGTGCTCGGCGACGAGCTGGTTCTGCGCCTGGTCGCTCCCGCACACGAGCGACAGCGTCCGCGCGTCGCGCATCCATTTCTCGCAGGGGTAGTCGCGGATGAACCCGGCGCCGCCCAGGACCTGGACGGCGTCGATCGTGATCTTCCCGGCCAGGACGTTCGCCTGCACGAGCGCCTGCGCGCACTCCTTGCGCGCGTTCTGGCCCTTGTCGATCAGCGCAGCGCCGCGCCAGACCAGCACGCGCGCCGCGTCCACGAGGATCGACATGTCGGCCAGCATGAACGCCACGGCCTGGTGGTTCGCGATGGCCTGGCCGAAGGCCTGTCGCGTGGCCGCGTACTGCAGGGCGTACTCGTAGGCCGCCCGAGCGATCCCCACGGCGCGCGCGGCGTTCACCACCTGAACGCGGGCCATGAACCGCTCGACGCCCTCGCGGACAGAGGTCGCGCCCGAGAGCAGGTTCGCCTTCGGCACCCGCACGTCCTCGAGCGTGACATCCGCCGTGCACAGCGCCCAGAGGCCCGATTTTTCGTCAGCGCCGCCGATCGTGAGTCCGACCGCTTCCTTCGGAACCATCACGGCCCGCACCCCTTCCCAGCCCCGCGCCCGATCGATCGTCCCGAAGATCACGTACCAGTCGACCAGGCCCGCGTTGGCCACCAGGCACTTGCGGCCGGTGATCCGGACCTGATCGCCGTCCTCGCGGATCGTCGTCTCGAGGTCCGTGAAGCTCTCGGACTGCCCGGGCTCCCAGAAGCCCGCCGTGCCCGAGCATGCCTCGTTCAGGTACTGCTTCTTCTGGGCGTCGGTCCCGAGCTCCAGCAGCGCGTAGGCGAGCAGCCCGCCCCGATCGATGGCCGCGGCCATGGCCGCGTCGCCGAAGGCGAGCTCCTCCTCGACCACCACCTTGGTCATCATGCTGAGGGCGAGCCCGCCGGCATCCTCCGGGAGCTCCAGCGTCGAGAGCCCGAGCTCCCGGTAGCTCTTCACGAGCGACTCGGGGATCGCCCGCGCTTCCTCCGCCTCGCGCATCTTCGCCCGCAGCTCGGTGTCGGCGAACTTGCGGACCGTGTCCTGGATGGCGAGGACGTCGTCCTCCAGCTTGAATGAGATCATGAGAGACCTTCCTCCTCTTTCGCCGCGGCGGCGCCCGCCGGGGCTGTTTCGCGAACCCGGAAGTACAGCCGCCCGTCCTCGAAAAGGCGTTCGATCTTCCCCTCCTCCTCGAGCACCTCGAGATGGCCCACCACCTCGGAGACCGAGAGGAACAGCTCCATGCGCTCGCGATCGGGGAAGAGCTGGCGGCTCAGCTCGTATACCGTGGCCTCGCCGCCCAGCAGGGCCCGAAGAATCTTGTGGCTGCGGATCGTGTGGAACCGGTGGAGCTGGTCGATGAGCCGCCGGTGATCGGAGATCGGATCGTCGTGACCCGGGAGCACCGTGTCGAGATCCATCGCCCGCGTGCGAGCAAGCGACTCGAGGTAATGGACGAGGCTCCGGAACTTCCCTTCCCAGGGACGCTCCTCGGCCCCCTCCACGCCGAGCTCGAGCACCGGGTTCGGCGAGATCTTCGGCAGGAGGTGATCGCCCGAGAAGAGGATCCGATGTTCGGGGAGGTGGAAGCAGACGCAGCCGGGCGTGTGCCCGGGGCAGGCGACGACTTCGAGCGAGAAGGGGCCGAGGTCGAATCGATCGCCCTCGTGGAGGATCTCCACGGAATCCACCGGTTTCTGGACCCGGAGCGCCGTATCGGCGATCTGGTGCATGAAGTCGATGAAGGCCTCCGGCATCCCGAGGATCCGGTAGTACGCGCCGTAGCGCTCCTGGGCCCAGCGCGCGGCGGCGACGGGGATCTCGGTGATCTTCCGGACGTCCCCCTCGTGGATGTAGACGCGCGCGCCCGAGCGGTTCTGGATGGCCCGGGCCAGGCCGGCGTGATCGGGATGGCCGTGGGTGATCAGGATGCGCCGGATGTCCTCGACCCGATGGCCCAGCTCCGCCATCCGCGCCTGGAACGCGCCCCAGGCGGGACGAAACCCCGTTCCGGTGTCGATGACCGTGAGCTCGTCGGCCTCGAGGAGCCAGGCGTTCGCCGTCGGCACCTGGGGGAATGGCGTCGGCGTCTCGATCCGCCTGATCCCGAGGCGCTCGAGATCGGCCGGCGTGTGCGTCGCATCGCTCATGGCGCGGTTCATGGGGCGGCTCGTGGGGCGGCTCATGGGGCACCCTGGACGCCGCGGGTCTTGCCCGCCAGCGGGAGCAGCTCGCGCACCATGTGCGGCTCGAGGATCGGCGTCACGAATCCGAGCAACGTGCTCTCCTTCCAGGTCTCCTCGCCGCCGACCTGTTTCATGAGGGCGAAGACCTGATAGCAGCCGACGATCAGCCAGGTGATCGCGTCGAGATCGATATCGCGCCGCACCATGCCGCGCT
The DNA here is from genome assembly GCA_041486365.1 of Thermodesulfobacteriota bacterium. Classification (GTDB taxonomy): domain Bacteria; phylum JAUYMQ01; class JAUYMQ01; order JAUYMQ01; family JAUYMQ01; genus JBGPLH01. The sequence goes on from JBGPLH010000212.1 coordinate 5,824, forward strand.
CCTGCCCCAGCTCCAGCGCCCGCCGGATGATGGCGGCGGACCGGCGCAGCGCCTCCGAGAGCGCGTCCCGTACTTCCTTATCGTCCAGCTCCGACGAGACCTGGAAGATCATCCGCGCCGTGCCGCGGTCCTG
>JBGPLH010000213.1:0-5944 GCA_041486365.1 Thermodesulfobacteriota bacterium
ACGAAGACGACGGGCCTGCCGCCGCGATCGAGGACGGCGTCCTTCGGGACGGCGATCACCCCCTCCTGCCGGTCCAGCACGAGATCGGCCGTGGCGAACATTCCGGGCTTGAGGAGCGACTCGGGGTTGTCGATCTCGATCTCCGCCTGGGCCCGGCGGGTCCCCTGCGAGAGGCTCGGGGAGATGCGCATGAGGGTCCCTTCGAAGGTCCTGTCCGGGAGCGCTCCGACGCGCACCCGCGCGCGCTGCCCCACCTGTGACCGGGGCAGGTCCTTCTCGGAGATCCCCACCGAGAGCTTCACGCGCCGGAGGTTCTTCACGTCGTAGACGGCCACCGCGGCGCGGTCCCCCATCATCTGGTTGTCCACCATCGTCCCCACGTCCACGAAGCGCCCGGTGACGACCCCGTCGATCGGTGACGTGATGTTCGTGTCCGAGAGCCGCTGCCGCGCGAGATCGAGTGCCGCCTCCGCCTCCTTCTCGCGGCCGCCCGCCACCCGCGATCGCGACTCGGCTGCCTGGAGCGCCTGCGTGGAGATCACGTGGACCTTCGCGAGCTCCTGCGCGCGGACGAGATCGCGGTCGGCCTGCTGGTGGTCCGCGCGCGCCTGCTCGAGCACGCCCTCCAGGCGCTTCGCCTCGAGCCCGTAGTCGATGGGATCGATCACGACGAGCGTGTCCCCCACCTTCACGGGATCGCCGATCTCCTTCACCACCCGCGCGACCCGCCCGCGTATCTTGGAGATCACCTGGACCGACTGGATGGGCTCCACGTTGCCCGTGAGGTGCGCGGTGACCTCGAAGAGGCCCGACCGGACCGGCTGGATGGACACGGGGATGGCGTCATGGCGGGAGGCGGCGGCGCGGTTGCGCTCCGTCTCCTCGCGATGGGACCTCACCCGGTAGGCGATGAGGAGGACGAGGAACAGCGCGAGGGCCACGACCCAGTTGCGTCTCTTCATGAAGAATGACTCACCGGAAGATGAGGGAGGGCGCGCGCATGCCTGAACGGCGCGCCGTGGGGCGGTACGGGCAGGGGGTGGCCAGAGTATATCCCGTCGCCCGGGGACCGGAAACCCCGATCCCGCCCTCGCCCGCCGCCCCCGGCCGTCGCGCCGGAGACCGCTTCCGGATATGCTGCGGGGCATGCCGCGCCGCATCGCTCCCTCGCCACGCATCCTGGTGACCATCCCGCTCTCCGCCCCGTCCCTTCGGAGGCTTGCCGCAGCGGGCCCTGTGCGCGATCTGTCCCCCCGCGGAGGCCGTCCTCCCCTCGCCCGCCTGCCCGAAGGCGCCCGCGCGAGCGTCGAGGCGATCCTCTGTACCATTACCGATCGGATCGACGGCGCCCTGCTCGATTCCTTCCCCGCACTGCGTGTCGTCTCGAGCTTCGGCGTGGGGCTCGACCACGTCGATCTCCCCGCCGCGACGGCGCGCCGGATCCTCGTCTGTCACACGCCGGGTGTGCTCACGGAGGCCACGGCCGACCTCGCGTTTGGGCTCTGCCTTGACGCCGCCCGGCGAATCACCGAGGGAGATCGCCTCGTCCGCGCGGGGCGCTTCCACGGATGGCGCCCCGATTTCATGCTCGGCGCGGAGGTCTCGGGCGCCTGCCTGGGGATCGTAGGATTCGGCCGGATCGGGCGCGCCCTGGCGCGCCGCGCGCGGGGCTTCGGGATGAAGGTGATCTACGCGTCCAGGTCCCCCGCGCCCCGGGAGGTCGAGCGGGCCCTCGGAGCGCGGCGGCTCGGCCTGGGCGCGCTGCTGCGCCGCGCGGACATCGTGAGCCTGCACGTGCCGCTCCGACCCGACACCCACCACCTGATCGACGCCCGCGCGCTTGCCCGGATGAAGCCCACGGCGATCCTGGTGAACACCTCTCGCGGCCCGGTGGTGGACGAGCCCGCGCTCGTGCGCGCCCTGCGCGCCGGGCGCATCGCCGGCGCGGGACTCGACGTCTACGAGCGCGAGCCGCGCCTCGCGCGGGGTCTCGCCCGGCTCGACAACGTCGTCCTCGCGCCCCATCTCGGGAGCGCGACCGTCTCCACCCGCGCCGCGATGGGCCGCCTGGCGGTGAAGAACCTCCTGTGCGTGCTGGCCGGACGCCGTCCGCCGAACCCGGCCAATCCCGAGCCGATCGGCTCGCCGCCAAAAAAGAATCGCGCCCCGGGAGGGGCGCGGCGATCCGGCCTGCGGCGCGGCTAGTGGAGCGGCGGCCTGCGTTTCTTGAGCACGCCGTCGACGAGCTGGAAGTACAGCAGGATCAGGATGTGCTGGATGTCGCGGGACAAGCCCGACACGAAGTCGCGTCCCTCGTCCAGCGTCTCGAAGGAGAGCAGCGCGCTCACGGTCTGCCCGATCTCCTCCCGGCGATGCTCGAGGGCTGCCTGCAGCGACGTCGCGTTGCGGGAGAAGGCCTCCGCGATGAGTTCATTCGGGAACAGGAGATGGTTCCCCTTGAGCGCCTGGGTGATCAGGAACTCGGTGTTCATTCGCTGAGTGCCGCGCGCCTTGTGCTCGCTCAAGGTCCCCTCCGGGTGAAGGATCGGCGGGTCACGGGTGATTATAGCGCCGCGCGTTCCATCGTCCACGCGGGACCGCGGGCGCCGACGCGGTTGCTCGCCCGGGGGGCTTGGCCTAACATACCCGCCACGGGTCTGCCGGCGATCACCCGCCCGGCGAAATCCGCCACCATCCACGACCACCCGTCCGAGGCCCGATGAGCCAGTCCGGCCCTGTGCCGAATGCCGATCCCGCGCCGCTGGACGCCTCTCGCTGGCGCCACCTCTTTCCGATCACGCGCGAGCTGGTCCATTTCAACCATGCCGGCGTCTCGCCGATCTCCACGCGCGTCGTCGAGGCGATGACCGACTTCCTCGAGCTCTCCGCGCGAACCGGAATCCTCCACTACGGGGAGATGGAGGCGCGCGCCGAGCGGGCGCGGGAGAAGTTCGCGCGGTTGATCCACGCGTCCACCGAGGAGATCGCCTTCATCAAGAATACCTCCGAAGGGCTCGCCCGCGTGGCGAACGGGATCGCCTGGCGCGGGGGGGACCAGATCGTCACCACGAGTCTCGAGTACCCTTCGAACGTGTACCCCTGGTGGCACCTCGCCTCCCGCGGCGTGAAGACGCTCATGGTGCCCCATCGGGAGGGCCGGCTTCGCATCGAGGACCTCGAGGCCGCGCTCGCTCCGCCGACGCGGCTGCTCGCGATCTCCAGTGTCGAATTCGGCAACGGCTTCCGGAACGACCTCGAGACGCTCGGGCGGATGTGCCGCGCGCGGGGCGTGTGGTTCTGCGTGGACGGGATCCAGTCGCTCGGAGTCCAGCCTCTGGACGTCGCGCGCTGCCAGATCGATTTTCTCGCCGCCGACGCCCACAAGTGGCTCCTGTGCGTGGAGGGGATCGGCGGCTTCTACGTCTCCCGGCGCCTGATCGGCGAGATCGATCCGGTGAACGTGGGATGGAAGTCCGTCGTGAACCGGAGCGACTACTTCACCTACGATCTCCGGTTCCCGGACTCGGCGCTCAAGTTCGAGGAGGGGAGTCTGAACCTCTGCTCCCTCTGGGGGCTCGACGCGGCGCTGGAGCTCGTCCTGGAGGCCGGTGTGCCCGCCATCGAGCGACGCGTGATGCATCTTCTCGACCGGCTGATCGAGGGCCTCGGCGCCCGCGGATACCCGCTGTCCAGCTCCCTGGAGCCTCGGGAACGCTCCGGGATCGTCACCTTCCGGCCGCGGCCGGGCGGCGAGGACGCGCACGCGCTGGTCCGGAGGCTCCGGCGGGAGGGCTTCATCACCGTCGAGCGTGCCGGGTCGATCCGCCTGTCGCCCCACTTCTACAACAACGAGGAAGAGATAGACCGCTTCCTGAAGACCCTGCCTTAGCCGGCCCGCCGCCTGGACCGGGAGAGAGCCGGGAGGAGTCCCACCGTCTCATGACCGTCCCGAAGGGAACCCGGGGGAAACCCGGGGCGAAGGAGACGCCGAGGCCCCCGCGCCGGGCGGCGAAAGCCGCCCCGCCCGGTGAGCGTCCCGCCCCCGTTCGCGCGGTCCAGCCCGAGGTCCTTGCGCCGGAGCAGCTCGGCGAGCCCGGCGAAGATGAGCTCCCCGAGCAGGAAGAGGCGCAGGAGATCACGGGAAAGTTAGCGGGGCCGGAAAGCCCGGCGCTCACCCCGCAAGAAGATCGAAAGCGACCGCGAGCTGCCACGAGCACGGCGGTCGGCTTCACCGACGCGCTGCAGCTCTACCTCTCCGAGATCCGCAAGACCCCCCTGCTCTCCCGCGAGGAGGAGCACGCCGTCGCCGTCCGATACCGGGAGCAGGGCGATCTCGACGCGGCTTTCCGCCTCGTCACCGCCAACCTTCGCCTCGTCGTCAAGATCGCCATGGACTACCAGTCCGTCTACACGAACCTCCTGGACCTGATCCAGGAGGGGAACATCGGGCTGATGCAGGCGGTGAAGCAGTACAATCCCTACCGCGACGTGAAGCTCTCGTCCTACGCCGCCTGGTGGATCCGCGCGTTCATCCTGCGCTACATCATCAACAACTGGCGGCTCGTGAAGATCGGTACCACGCGCGCCCAGCGCAAGCTCTTCTTCAACCTGAAGAAGGAGCGCGAGCGGCTGGAGGCGATGGGCTACGACGCGAGCCCCCGGCTGCTGGCCGAGCGCCTGGACGTTTCCGTGAAGGACGTGGAGGAGATGTCCGCGAGGATGGCCTCGCCCGATCTGGCGCTGGATGAACCGCTGGGGGCGGAGGGCCAGACGACCTTCCTCGACGCCCTCGCCGACACGCGCGAGGGCCCCGAGGGGATCGTCGGGCGGGAGGAATCGCGCACGCGCACCATGGAGGTGATCCGCGAGCTGGCCGAGACGCTTCCGGAGAAGGAGCGGGCGATTCTCGATCGGCGGCTTCTTGCGGAAGAGCCCGAGACGCTCCAGGCGATCGGCGATAGCTTCGGCATCACGAAGGAGCGCACGCGCCAGCTCGAGGCGCGCCTCATCCGGCGCCTGCGGGAGGCGCTCGTCGCGCGCATGGGGGATATCCTCCCGGCGGGAGGACAGGACCAATAGCCCGGACGGACCGCCCGGGCGAAACACTCCGCTCCGGCCCCGAGGCCGGGCGGGGTCCGGAACGCCGCTGCGATTCTATCTTCGCTTCGAGAAGCCCCTCCTGAACGCCGCGCTCTCACTGTTCTTTCTCGCCGGATACCTCGGGATCGCCATACACACGGCGCGCATGCCCGCGCGAAGCCTCGCGACACCGCTCGATATTGCGATCCCCTACGTCCCGTCCGTCTGGCCCCTCTACCAGTCGGTCTACCTCCTCGTGCTCCTTCCCACGCGCCTCTTCGCGCGCCCGAGCGAAATGCGCGCGGGCGCCGCCGCGAACCTCGCCTGCATGGCGGCCGCCTACGCCTGCTTCCTCGTCTTCCCCGTGCGAATCCTCCCGCCGCCGGACGCATCGGCCGCCCAGGCAGCCATATTCCCCGGGCCCTCGACGCGGTTCGCGCTCTTCTTCGACGATCGGGGGATGAACTGCTTCCCGAGCCTTCATCTCGCCATGGCGACCATCGCCGCGCTCTGCTGCGCCCGGGCCGACCGGCGGCTCGGGGCGCCGGCATGGACGCTCACGGGGCTGATCGCCATTTCCTCCCTCCTGCTCAAGCGCCACTACGCCGTAGACCTTCCCGCGGGCATCGCTCTGGGACTAGCGTGCTACGCCCTCTTCCTGGGACGCCGGCTCTCCGCGCCGGAGCCTCGGCCATGACCCGCGTGCGTGTCATCGCGCTCGCTATTCTCGGCGCGCTGGCGGGCGGTGCCACCACGTCTCTCGCGGCCGTCGACGCCCCGGTCGTCGTCCCGGGACATGCTCTCGCGCCGCTCCTCGGGCAACGCATCGGTGCCCTCGGGCTCCTCGCCTGGCGGGACGGCGCCT